>JBAZGP010000168.1:0-3279 GCA_041652835.1 Lutibacter sp.
GAAAACCTATTTTATCTATGTTTTTTTCACCATGTTCTGAAGATAAAAAGACTTCTTTTAGACTTTGATTTTTTAAATGTTTACATAAATCTGTCAAAGTGATTTCTGTTTTCGTGATGTTTAAACTTTCTAAATGCTGCATTTGGTTGAAATAGGGAATGCTTACTTTGGTTATTTTATCATGCTCTCTTAATGTCAATTCTTTTACTAACTGAATCTTGCTGATGTAGCCAACACCTTTATCTGTCACTAAAGTTCCTTTCAAATATATTTCAGGGATACTAAATACTCTTTTGGATAAATAAAACACAAATTCATCATCTTCACCACCATCAATGGCAGTATATCCCGTCATTTCTTTTGGGATATTTTCTAATTTTTCAATATGAAAATGCCTTTGCCAGAATTTTTTTTCTTCTTTGGAAAATTTCATTTTAAAGAGCTATTATTCACTATCGTGTTCACTTTATCATTTTTTGTTAAAAGTATATACCTTTGGCTCAAGAAATCGCGTCATAGTCGTTAGGACAAGCGTACGTTTGTCAAGCTGTGTAATACTCCAGGGCATGGACTGTTCTTTACCGTTTTCAGTCCAAGTAAGTGTCATTTCGTCTTTATTTGTATTAAACTTAACTTTGCCATCTAAGCCGTTTTGGAAATAAAACCTATATGGCGCAAACTCATAGGACAACTTGAATATATCGATTAAGTATTCTTCCAACATTTTGAGGTACTTCTTCGAATCTTCATCCGACATAGGTTCTTTAAGGTTTGCTGTGACCAACTTATATTCTTCTTTCACATGTTCGGCTATTTTGTCGCGATAAAATGTCCTTTGATTCATATATACAGATTTTAACTGCCACTTTCCATGGATCGCTTTTAGCTGGCCCTCTTCATAGTTCTTTTCTTGTCTTTCAATCTCTGATTTATAGAACCTATCAATTTCCTCTTTTGTTTGGGAAAATCCGTCTATCGAAAAGAACAACACAAAGAAGAGTAAAAGGTATTTTAGAATTAATAATAAAGTTTTCATGGATTTAGTTGGTTTTAGTTTTATATATGGGATTTCCAAATAGATACAAACCCTTTATAAATTTCTGTTGTAGTAACATCTTCATCTACTTCATAATAGATGTTTATTTCATACGCTTCCTCTTTTGTTTTAAAAGCTAATTTACCACATATTGGAAGTATTATTGTTTCTGTACCTAATATCTCTATAACATCACCGCCATTTGGTTCAATTGCTGTTATATCTTTTAGATTAAATGTAACTGTTTGGTGTTGAGTGATTTTGTTGTCATCAAAAGTATCAAAGGTTAATGTAAAATTTGAATCAGAAAATGTTGCTTTGTAATTATTGGAAATGAATTTATACTTTCCATCAAAATCATAACCTGTTTGGAAATTGGAGTAATAGTCTTTTATAAACTCAATAGCACCTTCATTTGAAAAAGTAGTTTGTGCATTACTAATGCCCGTTTGAAGGAAAAAGAAAATAACGAAATACTTAAAATAGAGTAGTGATTTCATAATTATAATTTAGTAATTATTTACAGGTAACTTCAAAATGTTTAATTTGTCTTTTATTTTTTAAGCGTTTCATTTCTATTGTAGTGTAATTGCTTCTGATTCAATAAAATCACCAAATCTAAGAGGCGAACCTTCTAAAATTAAATCTGCTGATTTAATAAAAAAGTATTGTAAATCTACTGGCTCCGAATTATCATTAACCGCAAAATAAAATCCATCTTTTTTCAACATTCTTTTTGACCCATCAGGGAATGATAATTTCATGGGTATTAAATCAGGTATTGTATAAATATCTTTATACGAATAATAAATTTTATAATGCAGATAAACAACATCTTTGTCGTTTAATTGTGGCAGTCCAAAACATAATGCATAGCCCAAACATCTTGCATCAGTGCAACGTGTGGGTTCCTCATAATTTATTCTTAATTGAGCCCTGTAATAACCAACATTACCTTCTTTCTTTTCTAATTTATACCTTATCTGCAATGCTTCATAAGGGTTTTTAAAAGTTAACCAATCACTATATTCTGAATTTGTATTGGTGTTATTTTGAGCAAACAGCCCCGATGTAAATAGTAATACAATTAATAGTGTGTTTTTCATTGTTTGAGTTTTAGTGTGTTTTATAAATTAATAAATGTGATTAAAGACAATCCCGATTAAGTGATACGCAATCTGGCGCAGGTCTCCAGACCTGTGACTATTTGTTACTACTATTTGCTAAATAGCGAGTTTATTCTTCATAATTTTTAGATTTAATTTTTTTTAAATTAAGAAAGAGAATTTTCGGCATCACCGGCTTACTAATACTCTTTCCTAATTTTTATTTCATTTTTTTCTCAAAAAAAATTCGACCGCTTTGCGGTACATTTACGAATTGGCTTTTGCTTCGGTCGTCCCTCCCTCGCTTAAGCCAATTCGCTTGGCTAAAAAGGATGGACAGATGAACCACTGTTTACTGGGGAAGCACCACCCGAAAACCAAAGTAGTAGTCACGATACTTCGGACCGAAGTAGTTGCGGCGTGCCACCCGGCAGATGGCAGCGGAATTGTACCAGCCTCCGCCACGCAAAACACGGTTACCTTCGCTGTCCGTCCCTTGGGGGTTGGTTTGGGCATCAGCCGAATAATCACCATACCAGTCTTTACACCATTCCCATACATTGCCGCTCATGTCGTACAAGCCTAACTCGTTTGGGCTTTTGGTGGCTACGGCATGGGTTTTACTGCCACTGTTATCTCCGTACCAACCCGCATTGTCTATACTTCTGCTACCGCTATATTTGGTGCCTTTGCTTAGTTTACCACCACGGGCTGCATATTCCCATTCGGCTTCGGTAGGTAGGCGGTAGTCGGCATTCATTTTTTCGGCAAGCCAGTCGCAATAGGCTACGGCATCTTGCCAGGAAACGTTTACAATGGGGTGGTTATCTATCCAGCCCCAGCTTGGAGTTTCGGGCATAGAGCGGCCTGTGGCGTTGCAATAGGCTCTCCATTGCGCCACGGTAGTTTCGGTTTTAGCAATTTTAAAACTTTTAAGTGTTACGGAGTGGGCAGGTTGTTCATTTGTTTCTCCTTCCATTTCGCTATCGCCCATAGTAAAAGTGCCCCCTTCTACCAATATCATTTCGGGGTAGGTTTGGGCGTGTGCGCTTAATAAAAAGCACATATAAAGAGCCGTTATTATTGCTGTTTTTTTCATGATTATGCTGTTTTATGATTTATTAATTTATAGGTTAA
>JBAZGP010000168.1:3289-7352 GCA_041652835.1 Lutibacter sp.
CATCAAAATATTTAATTCGCCTTTTGTGTTTTGATGTTGACTTTGCCAACCAACTTCTTCGTGACGCTAATGCTTCATCATAAGTATTATAAACCCATACACTTGTAATTCCAGATGAACCTATGAAAGCTCTACTTCTATTTTGAGTAGCTTCTTCGGCGTTGTAATGGTCAATGTACTGATATTTAATGTTGTTATCGCTTATATCACAATTTACAGTTACAATATTTGTAGTTATGCCTACATAGCCATTTTCAGTATCTTCATCATAGGCTTTATCGTGTTCGGTATCTGTAACGAAAGCGTATTTTATTTTAACGTTTGTTCCTTTCGTTGCTTGAAAAGCCATAGTTACTAGTAATAACATAAAACTCAAAGTTATGAATGCTATTTTCTTAAAGTTGATTGTTAGGTTCATTTCCTTTATTATTAACTTTTGATTAATGCCCAAAGGGGTCTAATGATTTGTCACAAATCGTTTTGAGATAAAATAACGCTTTTAATAGCCTATTACCTTCAGATTGGGATAATTTTGTTGAAAAGTGTCCAATACTTTTTCCTTTATTATCAATGAGGTAAAGGCTTGAATAATATACTGTTTTTTTTTCATCTAAATCAAATACACTAAACGAGCCAATTGGGTTATTAAACTCATTTGTTTTTTGATCTTGGTGAAATTGATTATAAAATGTCACTTTACCTGTTCGCTGAATTTTCACTCCCAATATAGAATAGCCATTGTTATCTTCTCCACTAAAATAATGAACCATATTAGTTTTAAAAATGTCGTTTATATAATTTTCGGTTTCTTCTAAAGTCAAGTCTTGTGCATTTATCGAAAATGTTGCTGTCAATAAAAAGCAAATTATAAATAGTTTTTTCATGGTTTTATTATTTTATAATTAATCAAAACTTATAGGTTCCGGAGCGCCACAGAGTTTACGTAGGTGGTTGAAGGCTTGGATGATTTTTTTGTTCACAGCTTCTTGGTCGCTAGTATTATCACGTTTGTAAATATTTATAGGTATATCAACTAAATTATCTTCTGTTGACTTTCCGTCATTTTCTTTACTAAATTTATGCCCTGTAATACCTCTAAATCTGGCATATAATATTATAAAATCTTTCTCACACTCTAAATAGGTCCCATTAGTAAAAGCTTGCTCAATTAGCTGAACTTTACTGAAATCGATTATTAAATTAGTTTTATACGTACTTTCCTCGTCAGTACTTTTTAATCTTTCCTTTGAAAAAGATTTTAATTTATAATTTTCTTGCCAAGATATTTTCAATATATTTCCATCAAATACTAAATTAAAATTTTTTAAGCTCATTTCTTTTTGGTGCATATATAGACTTGACTGTTCCATACATTGGAAACTAAATGTTTTTTCATAATATGAATTAATAAACTGTATTGTCTCTTCTTTAGTTGGTTTCCCATTTTGCGCTTGGCTTGTAAATGCCATTGCCATTAAAAGGCAAATTGTGAGTATTTTTTTCATGGTTTAAGTATTTAGTTTATTAATTAGCAAATGGGTCTTTGTTTTCTTCTTTGGCTATTTCAGATAATCTAATACACGCTTTTTTAAAACTTTCAGCTTTGTTTGATGGCACAAAAAACTCAGCTTCAGAGAAGAAAAATTCTTTTTCCGGACTGTTTCCAACTTTTTGCTTGTAACTAATGTTTCCATTAAAAGTTACTTTCATTTTTGTTATTGGATTTGCTTCTTGAACATAAAACCCTTCAGGAGCTAAATTCTCCCATTTGATCAATGTTGTTAAACCTGAGTTTTTAGCTTTAATTAAATCATAGTAGGCACTAAAATAATATGAATTTTCATTAAACTTAATTTCTTGAATAGTACCCTTACCAGGAGCATATTGGCCAATGGTTTGTTCTATAGTTCGTTTCATAAAATCCAATGTTTCCACTTTAGTAGGTTTTTTTTCCTGAGCTTGACTTGTAAAAGATATTGCTAGTAACAAGCAAATTGTGAGTAGTTTTTTCATGGTTTTATTGTTTAAGTATTGTTTACTGATAATTTTAATTTTTAGTATGGAAATTTTTTTCCTGTAATGAATTCAGCCATTTTTTTATAATATTCTGTTACAGTATATTCTTTTTTTGGATTGAATTTGAAACCTTTTATAATTGTTTTTTCGTGTTGGTAATTGCAATCTTTACAATCTTCAGTATCAAATGCATAATCCCGTTCTTTATACTCTCTAATACTAAAATTAAAACTGGTATTTTGAAGTTTAAGTTTCTCGAATAGAGCCAAATGGTTCTTGTAAACAAACTCAGCTACTTGGTTGCCAACAGCTGATGAATAGCCATTATCGTAACTTAAATCCTTAGGAGCTTCAAATGGCGTGGTAATAAAACGCACATAGTGTTTATAGGGCACTTCGGGTTTCCAATCTTGTTTCCCATTTAAATACTGTTTCGCGGCATAATCTTGTGTAGCAAAAACAATATAAAATTGTTTGTTTTCTTGTGCTTTGCTGGTCAATGATATTGCTATCAAAAAGCAAATGGTGAGTAGTTTTTTCATGTGTTTTTGTTTTTATTTGTTTAATTTTTTACGGGTTCGTCGTTCACCATTTGACCTTCAAATAAGACTTTTCCATTGGCATCAACATATTTTCCATGTCCATGCATTAATCCATTTTCATAACCACCTTCATAATATCCACCACCTGCATCAATCCATTTTCCATAGCCATGCATTTTATCATTTTTCCAATCTCCTTCATATCTATTACCACTTTTAAAGGTGTAAATTCCATAGCCTTCTCTATTTCCGTTTATGAAATTACCTTTATAAACACTTCCACTTTTTAGGTAGGTTAAAGTACCAAAACCATGGGGTAAATTATTGACTACTTCACCCACATAATCATACATATTTCCACTATCGTCAGCTTGTTGCAGTCGTTGTGAAGACGAATTAGTATTGTTTTCATTTCGGATTATTTTTAAGTCACCTGCGCTAGGAGAATTACACGCCCAAACATAGTTTGACGGTGTTTTGCCCCCGCTTCTTTTTAAAGCTTCTCTAGTAGCGATTTCATCAGCGGCTGCCTGAGTTGAGGCGATTCCCCAACCATAAGCCGTACCTACATTGCCATCAATTGTTCTGTATGCTGCACAACCCGAGCCAGACCAACTAAGCACAACCTCAGCGTTTCCTCCTTTACTGTTGCATTCCTGTAAAGCTTTATTTTCAGCTTCGGCTAAAGAAGTATAATCATAAGCCCAACCATAGTAAAATCCATTGGTCTTATCTATAGCCAATGCGCCATATTTGGTATTTTGACCAATGCCATTAAATGCTGTTGCTATAAACAAGCAAATTGTGAGTAGTTTTTTCATTGTTTTTATTGTTAAATATTAATCTTTAAATAAATCTTCATCTATTAATATAGCACCCTCTAATGTTGCACCGTGTTTAATGGCTTTAATTATTCTATTAACAATTTCTATTGGGGTGCTTGAAAGTAGAACAATAGAGATACTTGATGGTCCTACTTCATCTTTCTTTAATTCATCGAATGAATAAAGACTACAATTTCCTACAACTGCTATTATGATAACACCATTATCAGCAGTACTATAAGCTACCGATTTTATATCCTTCATATATATCTGCGTAAAATCACGGCGAGATCTTTCGGCAGCAAGGATACTAGTTGTTTTTTGAAGAGCATTTTTTGAACATTTTGTTGAAAATTCTTTATCTAGTGCATAATTTTGAATATTCGCTTCAATAAAATCCATCGTTTGCTCAAGTGTTTGTGCCTTTGTTGTAAAAGACACAATTATAAAAATGGATAGAAAGATTAGTTTTTTCATAATAAGTGGTTTTTAAAAAGTTTTTAATTTGGTTTAGTTTAGTATTTGTTCCACAATCTTACCTATCCAATAAGGTGCTGTATTGCCTTTACCTTTACTTTCGTTTCCTTCGTGGTCAAAGAAATAGGTGTCGTTTTCAAAATCAACAAGATGTATAAACTCATGGACTAATGTTGTAGCTGTGTCTAATATTGTTAACTGACC
>JBAZGP010000169.1:0-7352 GCA_041652835.1 Lutibacter sp.
CCAAAAATCATCAAACAACTTTTTGCTTACGGACACTAAAAAGGTATCGCTTTCAAAATTTGATGATAAAGAAATTCCAGAAAAAGTAATAACAGAAAGTAAATTTTCTGTAGCCACTATTTTTGCACCTATTTACTTTAGTTCGTTTGGTTCAGGTTCCGGAGTTGACGCACAGTTTAAAGACAATCCTTCTTCCGGAAACTCGTCTTATTCTTATGGTGTGAAAGTCACTTATCAACTCACAGACAAATTCAGTTTACAATCGGGAGTTAACTTAATTAATTTAGGTTTAACAACCAATAAAATATACGTTACGTCTGGTGCTGCCGTTATTGGTTTTTCAGATTTATCGGCAAATCCATTATTAGCCAGAAGCGAAAACACTTCAAAAGTTAAAGAAAGTACATTAAATCGTGGAAGTTCTTCATCTGGAAGTTTAAATCAGGTTTTTGGTTATGTTGAAATTCCAGTTGAAGTAAAGTACAACGTAACTGATGGGAAATTTGGAATAAATTTAATAGGTGGATTTAGTACGCTGCTTTTAAACAGTGATGAAGTTTTTGTTGAAACCAATGGCGCTACTCAAAGTTTGGGTTCTTCAAATAATCTAAGATCCCTTAATTTTAGTGGTAATATTGGATTGGATGTAGATTATTCTATTTATAAAAATTTATTTATTAATGTTTCCCCAATGTTTAAAGTGCAAACAAATACCTTTTCTAAAAACTCCGGAAGTATTCAACCTTACTATTTGGGAGTTTATACAGGTTTAAATTATAAGTTTTAGTTGGTTTATTATTTGGCTGGTTACCAAATATTGAATGAAGAAAGCTGTTTCACATTTGAAACAGCTTTTCTTTTTAAAACATAATTTATTCGTATTTTTGTACCATCTAAAATTTAAACAAATCCATCTTATGGAAATCACAACAATAGAAAAAACGCTGAATCATTTAGGCGTTAAAACGTTAAATAAAGGTACTTCAACAGGTTCAAATTTTTTCGGAAACGGTGAAATTATGGAATCCTATTCTCCTGTAGACGGAAAATTGATAGGTAAGGTTACCGAAACAACAAAAGAAGATTTTGAAAAGGTTATGGAAATTACCCAGACAGCTTTTTTAAGTTGGAGAACTGTTCCGGCACCACAACGCGGAGAAATAGTTCGCCAGTTCGGTTTAAAACTTCGCAAGCTTAAACAACCTTTGGGCGAATTGGTTTCTTATGAAATGGGAAAATCTTTGCAAGAAGGTTTGGGAGAAGTTCAAGAAATGATAGATATTTGCGATTTTGCTGTTGGATTGTCTCGACAATTGCACGGTTTTACCATGCATTCTGAACGTCCCGGACATAGAATGTACGACCAATATCATCCTCTTGGTACCGTTGGCATAGTTTCAGCTTTCAATTTTCCTGTTGCTGTTTGGGCATGGAATACTGCGCTGGCTTTGGTTTGCGGTGATGTTTGTGTTTGGAAAGCTTCAGAAAAAGCACCTTTATGCAGTATCGCCTGTCAAAATATTATTGCAGAAGTGTTAAAAGAAAATAAAATGCCAGAGGGTATTTCCTGCATTATTAATGGAGATTACAAAGTAGGCGAATATATGACCAAAGACAAGCGAGTTTCATTAATTTCAGCAACTGGATCCATAAGAATGGGGAAAATTGTTGCAAAAGCTGTTGCAGAACGTTTGGGAAGATCTTTGTTGGAACTAGGAGGAAACAATGCCATTATTATTACACCTAGCGCAGATATTAAAATGACCATTATTGGGGCTGTTTTTGGCGCTGTTGGAACTGCCGGACAACGTTGTACCTCCACCAGAAGGTTGATTATTCACGAGTCGGTATATGAGCAGGTAAAAGATGCTTTGCTTAAAGCCTACAAACAATTGCGTATTGGAAATCCGCTGGACGAGAACAATCATGTTGGGCCTTTGATAGATAAAGATGCGGTTAAAATGTATGAAAATGCTTTAGTAGAAGCGGTAAAAGAAGGTGGGAAAATTTTAGTTGAAGGCGGTGTTTTAAGCGGAAAAGGTTATGAAAGTGGATGTTACGTAAAACCAGCCATTGTTGAAGCCAAAAACCATTTTGAAATTGTGCAACACGAAACATTTGCACCCATTTTATACCTGATAAAATATACAGGCGAACTTAAAAATGCCATTGAATTACAAAACGGAGTTGTGCAAGGACTTTCTTCTGCAATTATGACCAATAATTTGCGTGAAGCCGAACTGTTTTTATCGGTTCAAGGTTCTGATTGCGGTATTGCAAACGTAAATATTGGCACTTCAGGCGCTGAAATTGGTGGCGCTTTTGGCGGTGAAAAAGAAACTGGCGGCGGACGTGAATCGGGTTCCGATGCTTGGAAAGTTTATATGAGACGTCAAACCAATACCATTAATTATACTGCGGAATTGCCTTTGGCCCAAGGTATAAAATTTGATTTAGACTAAATTATTGAGGTTATCTTAAAAAGTAAAAATTCCTAAAACCAATTAATATTTGGTTTTAGGAATTTTTTATTGAAGAATATTTTTTATATGAACGCCATTGTTAAAATGCGTAAACCAAACCGATACCTAAAAGTTGTTTTAGCTGTATTTTTGGGCCTAAGGCTATAAGTTCCCCATTATTGTTAACATCTTCTTTGTGTTTTACGTCATCATCATATAAAATATGGGAACCTACATTTGCAGTCACATGTTTATTAATGGTCAAATCGAAATTTAATTCCCAATTGACATCAACATTTCCGTACTTGTTCAGATAATCAGAATATAAAATTAATTTATTATTCATTTTTATATTTTCCATAACCTCAGTTTTCCATTCACTAGAAATAAAGGTTCCAACCTCTACTTTAAGATTTTCACCTTCTTTTACTAAATTTCCAGAATCATCATAAATAGCCGGCGCAACCCCAAAAGCACCTTCATCAGCAAGCGACTGGTTGCAAACAAAAGTCATTTTATTTGTGATTGGGGAAAGATATATTTTTAGCTCATCTTCCTTTGAAAAATATTCAGATCCAATTCCCAAAAAATTGTATGCGGGCGAAAAGAATTTCGAAATGGGCTTGTCGGTATTTGGGTATTTATAACCATTCGTAAATTGTGTTCTAAAGTTAAATTTCACAGAAGAATACCACTTCGATTTCATGTTATTTCTATAACCGAAAGTTGAATTTAATTCAATTAAATCCTCGGTTTTTCTTAATTCTCGACGGTCTTCCTTATTTAATCCATAGCTACTTTTTAATTCATTTTTCCATACGGTATAATTGTTTTTATAATTTCTTTCTATGTTTATTTTTGCGATACCGGAAATTGAGTTGTTGCCACCTGCACTCCAATTTACAAATGAATTTTGGGTAAAAATCAATTTGATATTATTGGTTTTCTTCCATTGAGAAAGAGGTTCCTGGCTAATGTCCAATGTGTCTTTTAAAATTGAGGCTTTTGTATTAAGGTTGTAAATAAATATAAATATAAGGAAAAGTTTTAATCCCATTTCGCTATAAATTTTGATAAAAAAGTATTTTGCAAAGATACATGAAATATTTTTTTATAAAAGTTTCAATAGAAATTCCTTTATTTTTTCTTTGGATAAAGAAATGCTTTTGAACAATTCAGCTACTTTTCCATGTTCAATAAAGTGGTCAGGGATTCCTAAATGTTTGATGGTTTTATTTTTATAATTGTGGTTTGAGGCAAATTCCAAAATGGCACTTCCAAATCCGCCCATAATTGTGCCGTCTTCAATGGTTACAATGGTTTCAAACTTTTTAAAAATAGTATGAAGCAGTTCTTCATCCAAAGGTTTTACAAAACGCATATTGTAATGCGCAACTTTGTTTTTTGGCAATTCAGCTTGTAATTCAATAAGTATATTTCCAATGGTTCCAATGCTTAAAACGGCAATTTCTGAACCTTCTGAAATGCAATTTCCTTTTCCAATTTCAATTTTATTAAAAGGTTGTTTCCAATCAATAAGCGTTCCTCGCCCACGAGGATAACGAATTGCCAAAGGAAAATCAATTCCCAATTGTGCGGTGAACATCATGTTTCGCAATTCAATTTCATTTAATGGTGCAAAAACAACCATGTTGGGAATGCAGCGCAAATAAGCCATGTCATAAGCGCCGTGATGCGTTGCGCCGTCTTCACCTACAATTCCTGCCCTGTCTATACAAAAAATGACCGGTAGATTTTGCAAAGCCACATCGTGAATAATTTGGTCATAAGCACGCTGTAAAAATGTGGAATAAATGGCACAAAAGGGAATCAATCCCTGCGTAGCCATTCCTGCCGCCAAAGTTACGGCATGTTGTTCGGCAATACCCACATCAAAAGCCCTTTCGGGCATTTCATCCAACATTAATTTTAAAGAACTACCTGTTGGCATTGCGGGTGTAATTCCCACAATTTTATAATTTTGTTTTGCCAATTCCAAAATGGTTTCTCCAAAAACATCCTGATATTTAGGTGGAAGGATTTCATCTCCCTTTAAAATTAATTCACCTGTAATTTTATCAAATTTTCCCGGCGCGTGATAAGTGACTTGGTCAAGTTCTGCCCGCTGTAGCCCTTTCCCTTTTGTGGTGATGATATGTAGAAATTTAGGCCCTTTAATCGTTTTTAAGCGTTCTAATTCTGTAACAATCGCCTCAATATTGTGTCCGTCAATTGGCCCTGAATAATTAAAATTCAAGGCTTCAATAATATTATTTTTCCTAACTTTTTTACCTGCTTTTACATCGGTGAAATAATTTTTTAAAGCGCCAACACTTGGGTCAATTCCCATGGTATTGTCGTTTAATACAATCAGCAAATTGGCATCGGTAACTCCGGCGTGATTCAAGCCTTCAAAAGCTATTCCGCTGGCTATGGACGCATCTCCAATAACCGCAATGTGTTGTTTTTGAAAATCACCTTTTAATTTTGAGGCAATGGCCATTCCCAATGCTGCCGAAATTGAAGTAGAGGAATGTCCAGTTCCAAAGGCATCATAAATGCTTTCGCTTCGTTTTGGAAATCCTGATATTCCTCCAAATTGCCGGTTTGTGTGAAAAATTTCTCTTCGGCCTGTTAAAATTTTATGTCCATAAGCTTGATGGCCAACATCCCAAATTAACAAATCATTTGGTGTATCAAACACGTAATGTAGCGCAATGGTCAATTCAACAACGCCTAAACTTGCTCCCAAATGCCCTTCTTTGGCTGCAACAATGTCAATAATAAACTGACGTAATTCTTCCGCAACGGTTTCCAGTTGATTTTTGGCAAGCTTCCGCAAGTCTTTCGGATCGTTAATATGTTCTAACAAATTTGTTTTCACCATTACAAAACTACGCTATTTTAATTGTTCATTGAAGTAAAAATAATTACTTTTGAGGTATGATGGATCTGTTTGATGATACTTATTTTATGAAACGCGCTTTGCAGGAGGCTGAAATTGCTTTGGACAAAAATGAAGTTCCTATTGGAGCTGTAATTGTGATGAACAACCAAATTATTGCACGTGCACATAATTTAATAGAAACCTTAAACGATGTAACCGCTCATGCAGAAATGCAGGCTTTTACTGCTGCAGCCGATTATTTAGGTGGAAAATATTTAAAAGAGTGCACCTTGTATGTTACTTTAGAACCTTGTCAAATGTGTGCTGGTGCCAGTTATTGGACGCAATTAGGAAGAATTGTATACGGCGCTTCAGAAGATAAAAGAGGATTTATAGTGATGAAAACTACTTTACATCCAAAAACAGTGGTTGTTGGAGGTGTTTTAGAAGAAGAATGCAGCAAACTTTTAAAACGCTTTTTTATTGAAAAACGAAATTTAAATTAGCAAATAAAAATTTACTTTCTTTCACTTTTACTTCTTTCTTCAAGATCTTTTTTGAATTTGTCAAAGGTAAAGTCGCGTATATTTTTGTTTTTATACCTGTGATAAATAAACAAGGGCATTAAAATAAAAGCAACAATTAATACGCCTATTCCAATCACAATATCTCCGTTGGCATCACCAGAGTTTTTAAGATAATATCCTGTGCCCAACATTCCTAAAAAAAGTATCAAAATAAAAATGATCAAAAATTTCATCAAAAATAATTTATTATTGAGGCACAAAACTACAAAAAACCATACATTTAAATGAATTTTAAATTGTAAAAGATGTATCGTTTTTTAATCGTTTTCTTCATGTTGTTCTTATCTTGCAGTGCGCATAAGTTTCAGGAAAAAGTGAAAATTCAAAATAATAATAAAATAATTATTGCTCATAGAGGTGCTTCGGGATATTTACCTGAACATACTTTGCAGGCAAAAACAATGGCTTATGCAATGGGAGCAGATTATTTGGAGCAGGATATTGTTTTAAGCAAAGACAATGTTCCAATTGTAATTCACGATATTCATTTAGAAACAGTTACTGATGTCAAGTCTAAATTTCCTAATAAAAAAAGAAATGACGGACAATTTTATGTGATTGATTTTACTTTTGAAGAACTGAAACAATTAAATGTTTCGGAAAGATTTGACCCAATAACCAATAAAGCCGTTTTTCCTGGTCGATTTCCAATGTTTACTTCTACATTTAAACTGCATTCCTTCCAGGAAGAAATAGAATTAATTAAAGGCTTAAACAAAAGTACCGGTAAAAATATTGGCATTTATCCTGAAATAAAAGAACCGGCTTTTCATCAAAAAGAAGGAAAGGATATTTCTAAAATAGTGTTGAAAATACTTAACGATTACGGCTATAAAACTAAAAATGATTCCTGTATTTTACAATGTTTTGATGCTGAAGAGCTAAAACGAATAAGACATGAACTTAAAAGCGACCTTTTTTTGGTGCAATTGATGGAGTTTGAAAAGGAGGAAGAAAATATAGAGAATATTGCCACTTATGCTGATGGAATAGGGCCTTGGTACAAGCAAATTATTAAAGGAAAAGATAAAAAAGGCAATTGGCTGATTTCTAATTTGGTTGAAAAAGCACATAAATACAATTTAAAAGTACACGCTTATACTTTCAGGGCAGACCAATTGGATGATTTTAAATCTTTTGATGAATTGTTACAAGTGGCCTTATACGAAGCAAATATCGATGGTATTTTTACGGACTTTCCGGATAAAGCAGTTGCCTTTATAAACAAAAATTAAGAGGTAACTTCTAACAGTTTTCTTCTATATGCAGTGAGCAAACGCGATTTTGAAATAAAACCGTAGTATTTACCTTCTTTCAATACGACTAAATTCCATGCACCACTATTTTTAAACTTATTTAAAATCTCCTCTGCCGAATCTTTTTCATAATAAATAATATCGGATGCCGCATGCATTA
>JBAZGP010000170.1:0-7341 GCA_041652835.1 Lutibacter sp.
AAAATCAGGAAGTTTAAACAACTCAAGCGCTTCATCATCTTTACAATTTTCATAAATTCCATTGGCTACGTGAACTAAAGTATCTAAACCAACCACATCAACGGTTCTAAAAGTTGCAGATTTTGGTCGACCAATAACAGGGCCTGTTAATTTATCTACTTCTTCAATAGTTAATCCCAATTCTTTAACATGGTGGAATAAGCTCATAATTCCAAAAATACCAACTCTGTTTCCAATAAATGCGGGAGTATCTTTGGCCAAAACTGATGTTTTTCCTAAGAATTTTTCACCATACATCATTAAAAAATCCACAACTTCTTGTTTACAGTCTGGACCTGGAACCACTTCAAAAAGTTTTAAATAACGTGGTGGATTAAAGAAGTGAGTTACTGCAAAATGTTGCTGAAAATCTACACTTCTTCCTTCATTCATAAATTTTATAGGAATACCTGAGGTATTTGAAGTAATTAAAGTTCCCGGCTTGCGGTATTTTTCAATTTTTTCAAAAACCTGCTTTTTGATATCCAATCGTTCAATAACAACTTCAATAATCCAATCAACTTCTTTAATCTTATGCAAATCATCTTCTAAATTTCCGGTAGAAATTCTTTCGGCAAATTTTAAATTATAAATAGGTGAAGGTTTTGATTTTAATGAAGCGGTTAAACTGTCATTTACAATTCTGTTTCTGACTGCTTTGTTTTCAAGTGTAAGTCCTTTTGCTTTTTCTGCTTCATTTAATTCACGAGGAATAATGTCAAGCAGCAAAACTTCTACACCAATGTTTGCAAAATGACAGGCAATTCCCGAACCCATAATACCAGATCCGATTACAGCTACTTTTTTTATTGGTCTTTTCATTGTTGTTTTATTTTATTTGATCAGTTTATTATTTATTATTAAAAACAATTTTGTCGCTAATTAGTTTGTTAATGCTTTCGGTAACTTCAAAAAAGTGATTTATTTTTTCTTCAGAAATGTATTTTCTGAGTGTATCATTAAATTTTATAACATGTTCACGAGAAATATTCCTTTTCTCATGTCCGAATTCAGTAATTTTTATAAGAATTCCCCTTCCGTCTTCAGGGTTTTTTTCTCTATAAATAAGTTTTTTTTTCTCCATACTTTTTAAAATTCGGGAAAGACTGGTGGATTCCATTCCCATTAAAGGGCCTAAAGCGGTTGAAGGAGTTCCATTTTCAAGATCCAAATTCAATAAAACAAAAGCCATTGCCATAGTAGAATTGTGCTTGGCAGCTTGTTCATTATACATTTTAGCCACTGATTGCCAGGTTGCTCTAAGTGCGTGATCTACTGTTTGTTCTTTTTGCATTTCTCAAATATATAAAAAAATACTATGCGCGCATAATAAATTTAAATAAAAATTATTTTGTTTGTTTATTATAAAAAAAAAGAATAAGTTTAAGTCAAAATATAGACTTATAAATTATGGCAACAAAAGGACTTCTCGGGAAAATTACTATACAGGAAAATATAGATACTATTAATGAAAACAAACTTCCTGACACATTTGTTATCAATGTTCCGGATCCCTATAAACATTATTATGGCAGATTTACGGAAATTGTTAAACCTACCTCTATTATTTTTGTAACCAAAACACCAAATTCTTTCGAAAAAATATTGCGTGTAACTAAGAAAATTAATGAAAAATATAATTTAAGCTTTGATGGAGCAAAATGTGAAGTCACCATAAAAGACAGAAAGTTAAATGGTATTAGGGTAAAAGGAATAAACCACTATCATGAAATAGGCCAAGTTCAGCAATATTATAAGGATGAGGGTTATGATTTTGCAAAAAGCGAAAAATTTACTGATACTGAGGCTACAATAAGAATAAATCGCTTTATCACTATTGAAGAATTGGATAAGGGAATTTATCATTCTAAAGATGAGGAAAACACCTATTATATTGAGGTGCCAAGATACATGAGTTGGGAGGAATTTAAAAAGTTAACTTATGATGTTAAGCATAATATAACGGAAAACAACTACGATATTGCAAAAGGAATTTTTTATGTAAACCATGGGATTATCGAAATTTTGCGAATTGTAAAGCCAAAAGCTACCTTGGAATTGTTAAAGACCATACAAAATAAGTATATTGAAAAACTACAATAATTTTATAATAAGATTAACCAAATTTTAGTAAAATAGTTATATTTTCGTGCTTCGAATCTAAAACTATCGCATGAACAATGTATTAAAGGTTGAGAATGTTTGTAAAAACTATGGAAGTTTTACAGCATTAAATAACGTTTCAATTTCAGTTCCAAAGGGAAGTATTTTTGGATTTTTGGGTCCCAATGGTGCAGGAAAAACCTCTCTAATAAGAATTATAAACCAAATTACTTTACCCGATAGCGGAACCGTTTATTTGGATGGTGAAATTCTTCAGCCACATCACATTCAACAAATTGGTTATTTACCTGAAGAACGCGGTTTATATAAAAGCATGAAAGTTGGTGAACAGGCCTTGTATTTAGCCCAACTGAAAGGCATGTCTAAAGAAGAAGCTAAAAGAAAATTGAAATATTGGTTTGAAAAATTTGAGATTACCGATTGGTGGAATAAAAAAATTCAGGAACTTTCAAAGGGAATGGCTCAAAAAGTGCAATTTATAGTGACGGTTATGCACAGTCCTAAATTGTTAATTTTTGATGAACCTTTTAGCGGATTCGATCCTATTAATGCAAATTTAATTAAAGATGAGATTTTAAATTTGAGAAATGAAGGCTCAAGTATTATTTTTTCTACACACAGAATGGAATCTGTGGAAGAAATGTGTGACTATATTGCATTGATTAACAAGTCGAATAAAATACTGGACGGGAAATTAAAAGACATTAAACAGCAATACAAAACCAATCAGTTTGAAGTTGGTTTATTGTGTAATAATAATAAGGAGGAGTTGCTCACTCAAATCAACACACAATTTAGTGTGGAAAATTCAAAAACAATAGCTATTAACGACGATTTAAAACTTTTAATAAGTTTGAAAAACGGAGAAACTTCAAAAGATTTGATTGAGTTTTTAAATAATAAGGCTCAAATAACTCATTTTTCTGAAGTTATTCCCAGTGTAAACGATATATTTTTAAAGGCGGTTGCAAACAATTGACAATTGATAATTAACAATTAATAATTAATAATTAATAATTGAAAAGTGAATCAAGAAAGAAAAGAATTTTAAAACTTGAAAACTGAAACCTTCTAACTTTCCAACCTTCAACTTTATAACTTAAAAAACAAAATGGGTAAATTAAAACTAATAATTATAAGAGAGTTTTTGGCAAAAGTTAAAAACAAATCATTTGTTGTAATGACCGTGTTGAGTCCGCTAATGGTGGTTGGACTTTTGTCTCTTATTGTTTTTTTAAATGAAAAAAACAGCGAAGAAATACGCACAATTGCTTTTGTGGATGAATCCCAAAAGTTTTTCGATGCTTTTGAAGATTCAGGAGCGGTTAAATACATTAATTTAACAAGTTTGGGTATTGACGTAGCAAAAGAAAAAGCCAAAGAATTTTATTACGGATTGTTGGTTATTCCTAAAAGTGACAGTTTAAGCGAATTTTCAAATGACATCACCTTTTTCTCTAATGATACGCCAAGCTTAACGGTATTGAGTGGTATAGAAAACAAGCTTGAAAAGAAAATAAGAAATTTAAAAATTGAACAATTACAAATTGATGTTGATAAAATTAAGTCAATAGAAACTAAAGTAACTGTTGCTGCCGAAAATTTTTCAGGAGAAAAATCCTCTAAAATGGGCAGTATGTTGCGCATGTTAGCTGGTGGAGGTTTTGGTTATTTGATTTTTATGTTTATTATTATTTATGGAACTTCGGTGATGCGAAGTGTTATTGAAGAAAAAACAAGCCGAATAATTGAAGTGATTATTTCATCGGTAAAACCATTTCAATTGATGCTGGGTAAAATAATAGGAAATGCCATGGCAGGCGTTTTGCAATTTACCATTTGGATGGTTTTGGCAGGCATAATTATGTTCTCTTTAACTTTATATTTTGGGGTTGAGACCCCAAATTCGGCTACTGTATTAAGCCAAATGAATCCTGAAATTGCGCAACAAGTACAATCATCCTCAGCTTCTGACTTACAAATGGCTTTGTTGGAAATTAAAAATTTACCCATCCTCACTATGTTTTTCTCATTTATTATTTACTTTTTAGGAGGTTATTTAATTTACAGCTCTATTTATGCGGCTATTGGCGCTGCTGTTGACAGTGAAACCGATACACAACAATTTATGATGCCGGTTTTAATGCCTTTGATAATTGCCATTTATGTTGGTTTTTCAGTGATTGAAAACCCAAACGGTCCTATAGCTGTCGCGTTTTCTATATTTCCGCTAACTTCACCAATAGTGATGCTCATGCGAATTCCTTTTGGGGTGCCTTGGTGGCAATTAATTGTGTCAATTGTACTGCTAATAGCTACTTTTTTAGGCATGGTTTGGTTTGCAGCTAAAATTTACAGAGTCGGAATTTTAATGTATGGGAAAAAACCAACTTACAAAGAAATTTACAAGTGGTTGAAATATTAATGTAAAAAATGGAATCTTTTGGGTTTAAAAGCCATAAAAAATATTTGAAAAATAATGAAAAATGAAGGGTTTTATAAATCTTTTATTTTTTTTAAAACGAACTAAAAATGCCGAAAATATTAATTATTGAAGATGAGGCCTCAATTCGAAGAGTACTGAAAAAAATAATTTCTGAAGAAAATGAAACATATCAGGTGGAAGAAGCTGAAGATGGTTTGATTGGAATTGATATGATTACAAAAACAGATTTTGATTTGGTGTTGTGCGATATAAAAATGCCAAAAATGGATGGTGTTGAGGTACTTGAAAGGGTAAAAAAATTAAAACCAGAAATACCAATTGTAATGATTTCCGGTCACGGAGATTTAGATACTGCGGTAAATACCATGCGCTTGGGTGCTTTTGACTATATTTCAAAACCACCCGATTTAAACCGTTTGCTAAATACAGTGCGCAATGCTTTGGATAAAAAAGAGCTTGTCGCCCAAAATATACTTTTAAAAAGCAAAGTGAGTAAAAAATATGAAATGATTGGCACCAGCAAGGCCATCACTCATATAAAAACGCTAATTGAGAAAGTTGCGCCAACTGATGCTCGAGTATTGATTACCGGACCAAACGGTACAGGAAAAGAGTTGGTAGCACATTGGTTACATGAAAAAAGTGAAAGAGCCAAAGCACCTTTGGTTGAAGTAAATTGCGCTGCAATTCCTTCAGAATTAATTGAAAGTGAATTGTTTGGCCACGTAAAAGGCTCTTTTACCGGTGCTATTAAAGACAGAGCTGGTAAGTTTGAAGCAGCAAATGGGGGAACTATTTTTTTAGATGAAATTGGTGACATGAGCCTTTCAGCCCAGGCAAAAGTCCTTCGCGTTTTACAGGAAAATATTATTTCTCGTGTGGGAAGCGATAAAGACATTAAAGTTGATGTTCGTGTAATTGCCGCCACAAATAAAGATTTACAAAAGGAAATAGCCAATAACAGATTTAGAGAAGATTTATACCACCGTCTTGCCGTAATTTTAATTGATGTGCCTTCTTTAAATGAAAGAAGAGAGGATATTCCGCTTTTAATTCAGTTTTTTGCCAATCAAATTGCAGAAGATCAAGGAAATACTATTAAGAAATTTTCTGAAAAGGCTATTAAATTGTTGCAAGAATACGATTGGACAGGGAATATAAGAGAACTTAGAAATGTTGTTGAACGTCTTATTATTTTAGGTGAAAAAGAAGTTTCTGAAAATGATGTGAAGCTTTTTACCAGCAAATAATTTTTCAATTTTTAGGTTAAAAGTATTTTAGTAAACCAATTTAGATATCAGTTATAAGTCATTAATTTGTTTTCATATTTTGCTATAAGAAAATTTTATACTTTAATAAAAAATTAGGATAGAATTTATAATTCAAAAGCAAGAAATCAAGAGTATGTTTGTACAAAATTAGAAATATAAACATAAAAAAAATAAATTATGGCAACATTGGTTGGTAAAAAATTTCCAGATTTAAATGTAGACGCAATGAATGAAATGGGCGATACTTTTAAAATAAATATATTGGAAGAAGCAGTAAATAATAAAAAGAAAGTGATTTTATTTTGGTATCCAAAAGATTTTACTTTCGTTTGTCCTACAGAATTACACGCTTTTCAAGAAGCATTACCTGAATTTGATATAAGAAATACCATAGTTATTGGCGCTTCTTGTGACACTCCTGAAGTGCATTTCGCTTGGTTAAATACCGCAAAAGACAATGGTGGAATTGAAGGCGTTACTTATCCTATTTTAGGTGACAGTAACCGTAACTTATCAGGCCGATTGGGTATTTTAGACATTACTAATGAAACTTATGATGAGGAAACTGGAGCGATTCAAGTTGAAGGTGATAATGTAACTTACAGAGCAACTTATTTGATCGATGAAGAAGGAATTGTTTTTCATGAAAGTGTTAACGATATGCCATTGGGAAGAAATGTAAAAGAATTTTTGCGATTGATTGATGCTTTTACACACGTTCAAGAAAAAGGTGAAGTTTGTCCAGCAAACTGGGAAGAAGGTAAAGATGCAATGCACGCCGACAGAAATGGTGTTGCAAGTTATTTGGCTTCACACTAAAAAATAAAAAGAGAATGTTTAAAGAAATAACAGAAGACAATTTACATCAAATAGTAAGTGAAAATGAAACTGTAGTGGTACAATTTGCAGCGACTTGGTGCGGAAATTGCCGAATTATGAAGCCTAAATTTAAAAAATTAGCTTCAGAAAATGAAAACGCTGCTTTTGTAATTGTTGATGCGGAAAAGTTTCCAGAATCGCGAAAAATGGCAACTGTTGACAATCTGCCAACTTTTGCAACATATAAAAATGGTGTTTTTGTGAATCAGGTTCAAACTAATAAGTTCGAAATTTTAAATGAATTAGTAAATGAAGTTACCAATAATTAAACATTTAACAAACTTTATCGAAGAAAACGATCAAGATTATATTATTGAAACCATTGAAACCTTAGAAGCCTTAACGGAAGTTTCTTCTTTAAAAGATGAAGAATTAGATGTGATTGGCGAACTGATTTCAAACCTTTATGGTGCGCTTGAAGTTGATAAAATGATAAAAGAGGGGATGCCACAAAAAGAAGCTTTGAATACTTTCATGAAAAGGGTTTTAGGATCAATTGACACTTAGAAAGAAATTATACTACTATTAAAATCACTACTAATTAAATTAAAAAAATTCCGATTTAATCGGGATTTTTTTTTA
>JBAZGP010000171.1:0-7311 GCA_041652835.1 Lutibacter sp.
CAAATATAACTGCAAGAATACCCAGTCGCTTTTTCGGCTTACGTCGCCGTATGTGCTAATTCTATCTAAAAAAGCAGTTTATTAATTTTCATTTTTCAATTTTCATTTTGCAAAACTTTTTTAACTCAACATCATCTCTAAATCTGACAGTATTAATTTCTGAAAGTGTAGTTGTGCGTGTTACTTCCCGCCGCCGCCCCTTGAGGGCATAATATTTTTTGAAAATGATGCGTTCGTTTTCCCCTTTAAAAAACACAAAAGTTTAATCTTAAATTTAATAATAAGCCAATGAAAGTTGTCATTGCCAATGAATCGCATATTCAATATGCTGAATTAATTTGTGAAACTATAAAAGAATCTGCAAAGGTTAGAGGTACTGGTATTGCTGAAAGAACTCCAGAATACATCACCAAAAAAATCACTACAGGCCATGCCGTAATTGCAACCCATGAAAATAAATTTGCAGGTTTTTGCTATATTGAGGCTTGGGACAACAAAGAATTTGTGGTGAATTCAGGTCTTATTGTTCATCCTGATTTTAGAAATCAGGGCTTGGCAAAAGAAATTAAGAAACGGATTTTTGAACATTCAAAGGAATTATATCCAAAAGCAAAAATTTTTGGAATTACCACCGGACTTGCGGTGATGAAAATTAATTATGAATTGGGATATCAGCCGGTTACATTTTCTGAATTGACCAGTGATGAAGCTTTTTGGGATGGATGTAGAACCTGTAAAAATTATGATATTTTAACAAGAACAAAAAGGAAAATGTGTCTGTGTACAGGAATGTTGTATGATCCAAATCATGAAAAGAATATAAAAAAACATGAGTACGATTCCAAAGTGTTATCAAGATTGAAAAAAATTAAACAAGCATTATTTCTTAAAAAAAATAAACAACAAAATGGAAAAAGTAGTAGTAGCATATAGTGGAGGTTTAGACACTTCGTTTTGCGTGAAATATTTAAAAAATGAATTGCATTTGGAAGTGCACAGCGTACTTGTAAATACTGGCGGATTTTCAGCAGATGAATTAGAATCCGTAGAAAAAAGAGCTTATGAACTGGGTGTCTTTTCGCATACCAATAAAAATATTTTAGAAGAATTTTACAAAAAAGCCATCAAGTATATGGTTTTCGGGAATATCCTTAAAAACAATACTTATCCGCTTTCTGTGAGTGCCGAAAGGGTTTTTCAGGCCATAGAAGTGGTGAAATATGCCAAACAAATTGGGGCGAAATATGTGGCGCACGGAAGCACAGGAGCTGGAAATGACCAAGTGCGATTTGATATGATTTTTCAAATTTTAGCTCCAGAAATTGAGATTATTACGCCTATTAGAGATTTAAAATTGTCGAGGCAGGAAGAAATAGAATTTCTTAAAAAGCAAGGGGTTGAATATTCTTGGGAAAAAGCAAAATATTCTATCAATAAAGGAATTTGGGGAACAAGCGTTGGCGGTGTGGAAACTTTGACTTCCCATAAAGCATTGCCTGAAAGTGCTTATCCGAGCCAGCTTGAAAAAACAGAACCTGTTGAAGTGACGCTTCATTTTGAAAAGGGAGAATTGGTTGGTTTTAACGATGAATTTGATGCTCCTGTAAATAATATTCTAAAATTGGAAAGCATCGCTTCAAAATATGCCATCGGCAGAGATATTCACGTGGGCGATACCATTATTGGCATCAAAGGAAGGGTTGGTTTTGAAGCTGCCGCCGCTTTAATCATTATAAAAGCGCATCATACTTTAGAAAAACATGTGCTTTCTAAATGGCAGCAATATTGGAAAGAACAATTGGGAAATTGGTACGGAATGTTGTTGCATGAAGGCCAGTATTTTGACCCTGTAATGCGAAATATTGAAGCTTTTTTAAGCGATTCACAACAAACAGTTTCAGGAGATGTTTTTGTAACCTTAAAACCGTATCATTTTAACGTGAACGGAATTGAATCTAAACACGATTTAATGAAATCTAAATTTGGAGAATATGGAGAAACCAATAAAAATTGGACTGCGGATGAAGCGAAAGGATTCATTAAAATTGTGGGAAATGCTACAAAAATTTATCACAACGTAAATTCAGAATTATGATAAAAGTTGGAATTATCGGAGGCGCAGGTTATACCGCTGGGGAATTAATTCGGTTGTTGGTCAATCATTCAAAAGTGGAATTGGACTTTGTGTATAGCACTTCCAATGCTGGAAATTATATTTACAATGTGCACCAAGATTTATTGGGTGCTTTGGAATTAAAATTTACCAATAAAGTCAATCCAAATGTTGAGGTGTTGTTTTTATGCTTGGGTCACGGAAATTCAAAACAGTTTTTAGCGCAGCATCATTTTTCAAAACAAACAAAAATAATAGATTTAAGCAACGATTTTAGGTTGAAGAATGATGCCGTTTTTCAAGAGAAAGAATTTGTGTACGGATTGCCGGAACTTCAAAAAGACAAGATTAAAAAGGCCAATTATATTGCAAATTCAGGCTGTTTTGCTACCGCCATTCAATTGGGCTTATTGCCTCTGGCGAAACATAATTTGTTATCCGATTCGGTGCATATCAATGCAACAACAGGTTCAACTGGCGCCGGAGTTTCTCCAAATGAAACAACGCATTTTAGCTGGAGAGATAACAATTTTTCGATATATAAAGCTTTTACGCATCAGCATTTGGGTGAAATAAATGAAAGTTTGCTGAATTTACAGCCAAATTTTTCAGAGGAATTGTTTTTTATTCCAAACAGAGGGAATTTCAGCAGGGGAATTTTTGCTTCTATGTACTTAAAGTTTGATAAATCTATTGAAGAAGCTTTCAAATTGTATGAAGATTTTTATAAAGAAGCGCCTTTTACCCATATCTCAAAAGTGCCAATTCATTTAAAACAAGTGGTGAATACCAACAACTGTTTTATTCATTTGGAAAAACATAAAAATACCTTATTGATTACTTCTGTGATAGATAATTTAATAAAAGGAGCATCAGGACAAGCCATTCAAAATATGAATTTAATGTTCGGATTTGAAGAAACAGAAGGATTAAAATTAAAAGCAACTGCATTTTAAAACATAAATTATGAACCGAGCAAAGAAAAAATTTCTTAGAAATAGAAATCACGATTTGCGAACACATTTGACCTATTAAAAAAAATAAAAACGAACAAATGAAAATAGCAATTATAGGCGTAGGAAATTTAGGATATTCAGTAGCCATCGGAATTTTATCTCAAAAGGATTTCAAAGTTAAAAATTTGTATTTGACCAAGCGCAACATTGAATCGTTGAGTTCCTGGAGCAAATTACCGAATGTGAAAATTGGTACCGACAATAAAAAGGCGGTGAAAGCTTCAGATGTGATTATCATTGCGGTGCAACCAAAACAGTTGCAAATGGTTTTAGAAGAAATAAAAGGTGTTGTAAACCCAAAAAAACACACCGTAATTTCTGTGGTAACTGGAAGAAAAATTGAAGAAATAGCCAGTGTTTTAGGGGCTGAACTTTCAATAATAAGAAGCATGCCAAATACCGCAATATCGGTAGGAAAATCCATGACTTGTTTAAGCGCCAATGAAAAAGGCTTGGAAAACATTGAATTGGCAAAAACGATTTTTAATTCATTGGGAAAAACACTTTGTATTGAAGAAAAATTGATGCAATCCGCCACAGTAATTTGTGCAAGCGGCATCGCTTTTTGGATGCGGTTGATTAGGGCAACTTCGCAAGGCGCTATCCAGTTGGGTTTTGATGCCAAAGAAGCGCAGGAATTGGCAATGCACACATGTTTGGGCGCGGCAAGTTTATTGATACAATCCGGAAATCATCCCGAGCAGGAAATAGACAAAGTGACCACTCCAAGCGGCTGTACTATTGAAGGATTAAATGAAATGGAACATCAAGGGTTAAGCTCCTCTTTAATTAAAGGTTTGATCACTTCCTTTGAAAAAATAAATCAGATTTAAATCGTAAAAAATGGAATTATTTGATGTTTATCCGCTTTACAACGTAACACCCATAAAAGCGAAAGATGTTTTTGTTTGGGATGAAAACGGCACAAAATATTTGGATTTATACGGCGGTCATGGAGTTATTTCTATTGGGCATACGCATCCCGAATATGTAAAATCTTTATCGGAACAATTGACTAAAATCGGATTTTATTCCAATTCAATTGTCAATCCACTGCAACAGGAATTGGCTCATAAATTGGGAAAATTGTCTGGTTGTGAAAATTACAACTTGTTTTTGTGCAATTCTGGCGCAGAAGCGAACGAAAATGCGTTAAAGCTGGCTTCATTTGAAACTGGAAAAAGCAGAATCATTTCCTTTGAAAATGCGTTTCACGGAAGAACATCTGCAGCAGTTGCCGTAACCGACAATCCAAGGATCAATGCACCAATAAATCTTCAGCAGGAAGTTACCTTTTTGCCTTTGAATGACATTGAGTTGTTGATTCACGAAATTGGCAAAGGTGATGTGGCCGCCGTTATTATTGAAGGAATTCAGGGCGTTGGCGGTTTGGATGAAGGAACTACTGAGTTTTTTAAGGAAGTTCAGAAAGAATGTAATAGAAACAGGGTGGTTTTTATTTTAGATGAGGTTCAATCTGGTTATGGCAGAAGCGGAAAGTTTTTCGCTTTCCAACACCATAATGTTCAGCCTGATATCATTACCGTGGCAAAAGGAATGGGTAACGGATTTCCAATTGGAGGGGTGTTGATTGCTGATAAATTTAAAGCCAAATATGGCATGCTGGGAACTACTTTTGGTGGAAATCATTTGGCTTGTGCAGCTGGAATTGCAGTTTTGGATGTCATGAAAGAGGAAGAATTAATGAATAATGTAAAGGAGGTTTATACCTATTTCCTCCAGGAGATTTCGACAGTTCCAAAAATTAAAAAGATTAAAGGAAAGGGATTGATGCTGGGTCTTGAATTCGATTTTGAAGTTGGTGAGTTTCGAAAAAAACTCATTTTCGATAAACATATTTTTACCGGAGGTTCAAATAATAAAAAATTACTTAGAATTTTGCCGCCTTTAAGCATAAAAAAGGAACATGTCGATATTTTTATAAACGCATTGAAAGAAATATTAGGCTCATGAACACAACGCTAACTTCTCAACAACGAAATGCTGTTTTAATTTCTATGGCAAAATTAATTGCTGAAGAAAAATTGATATTGTTGGAAGCCAATAAAACGGATGCCAAAAATTATAGTGGTGACGATTTGGCTATGATTGAACGTCTAAAAGTGGACGAAAAGAAAATTAAGGAAATGATTTTGTCTTTGGAACAATTGGTGGCTGATGTTGATCCGATTGGAAAAGAACGGTATCATTTTATACATGAAAACGGATTGAAAATTGTCAATAAAACGGCACCATTCGGTACGGTTTTGATTATTTATGAATCACGGCCTGATGTCACTGTTGAAGCGGCAGGAATTGCCTTTAAATCGGGAAATAAAATTTTGCTGAAAGGAGGAAAGGAGTCGCAAAATTCAAATTTAAAAATAGTGAGTTTGTGGCATAAAGCATTGACTCAAAATAAAATTTCAACTGAATGGGTAGCATACCTAAATTATAACAGAACGGAAACACAGTCCTTTTTGCAGCATCCCACGCAAAAAGTAGATTTAATTGGGCCTCGTGGAGGTGAAAAATTAATCGCTTTTGTAAAACAATACGCCACTTGTCCAATCATTGTAAGCGGACGTGGAAATAATTTTATTTATGTGGATACGGAAGCCAATTTGGAAATTGCCTTAAATATAATTCTCAACGCAAAAACTTCAAAAATATCGACATGCAATGCGGCCGACAAAGTGCTCATCAATTCTAACTTGCCTAATAAAAAAACGTTTATTAAAAAGTTGATTGAGAAATTAAAAGAGTTTAATGTTGAAATTTTAGGGGATGCTGAATTGTCAACTTTTGAAAATGTTGCTGCATTTGAAGAAGAATCTATTTGGTTTGAAGAATTTCTGGATTATAAAATTGTTTTGGGAAGTGTAAATTCTTCCGCAGAAGCCATTGAAAAAATCAACAAATATGGAGGCGGACATTCTGCAGTAATTATCACAAAAAATGAAAAAACGGCAACTGATTTTATGGAATCGGTTGATTCCGCAGCAGTTTATCAAAATGCATCTACACGGTTTACCGATGGTGGCCAGTTTGGATTGGGTGGAGAATTGGCGATAAGCACTGATAAATTGCATCACAGAGGTCCAATGGGACTGCAACATTTAGTAACAAATAAGTGGTATATATACGGAAATGGGCAAATCAGGTAAAAAAAGAATATTGCTGAAAATTGGCACAAATGTGCTGACCAAAGAGACCGATAACATCTCCAGAGGCAAAATAGAAGACATTGCAAAACAAATTGCCTGTTTAAAAGACGACTATGAATTTGTGATTGTGAGCTCAGGCGCCATTGCTGTCGCCAAACAATTTGTGAAATTGGAAAGTAACGGAAAAGAAATAAACGTAAAACAGGCGTTGGCATCCATCGGACAGCCACATTTAATGCGAATTTATCAGGAGAGTTTCAGGGAATTGGGATTGCTTTCTTCTCAATGTCTCTTGTCGTATTCTGATTTTGAGAAAGAGAAGTCGAAAGTGAATATTGTGAGTACCATCAATATTTTAGTTGAAAACAGCTACATTCCTATCATTAATGAAAATGATACGGTTGCCACCGATGAAATTAAATTTGGCGACAATGATAAATTATCAGCTTTAACAGCAGTGCTTTTAAATGTTGATTTGTTAATAATTGCAACCAATACCAATGGAATTTACACCAAAGAGTCTATTCACAACCATAATGAGAAAACCATTTTGGAAACATCCAACATTCAATCGCTAAAAGGAGAAGCTGAAAAATCAATTTCTTTACGTGGCACCGGAGGAATGACAACAAAAATTGAAGCTGCGGAAATTGCCCAAAATGCCAATATTGAAACGTGGATTCTTAACGGACTAAATGATAATTTTATTCTTGACGCCATGCAGCATAAATCTGTTTTCACAAAAATTACTGTAAAATGAATCGAGCATCACAAATTTTGATACACAAAGGAATGATTAATGGCGAACAGCATCTGTTACCGCTAAAAAATAAAATTTAAACAGATGAAACATTATATCAATATAAACGACCTTGGAAATTTGCAAAATGTGGTTCAGGAAGCGATTGCAATCAAGAAAAATCCGCTACAATATAAAGCATTAGGCGAAGGAAAAACGATTTGTTTATTGTTCTTCAACAACAGTTTGCGCACGCGTTTAAGCACGCAAAAAGCA
>JBAZGP010000172.1:0-7290 GCA_041652835.1 Lutibacter sp.
CAACTGTTGGACATTTATCTACATTATCCAATACACCATCACCGTCAGTATCTGGCCAAGGACAACCTTTATTGTCAGCTGGACCGGCAACAGTAGGACAAGCATCGTCTTTATCAATAACACCGTCTCCATCTGTATCAGGACAACCTTTGTTTGCTTTAGTTCCTTTTTCATTTGGACAAGCATCATCTTTATCTGCAATTCCATCGCCATCGGTATCAGGACAGCCGTTTAATTCGGCTAAACCAAATACAGTAGGACAGTCATCTTTAGAGTCAATAATACCATCTCCGTCAGTATCAGGACAACCGTTAAATATAGCCAATCCGAAAACATCAGGACAAGCATCATCTTTATCGTAAACTCCGTCACCATCAGTATCAGTTCCGCCAAATTTTATAACAATACCTGCAGAATGTTGGAAATGTTGTAAAATATTATTATTGTCAAATACATGTTTGTATTTTGTTTCAATATTTAGTCCAATATTGTCATTGAACCAAAAATTAATACCTGCACCACCATTAAGAGTAGCTGTTCCAAAATCATCTAACCATGTATAACCACCACCTACTAAAACGTAAGGGTCAAACCAGCCGGTTTTTCCAGCAATGTTGCTAAGGTTAAACTTTAAAGCACCGTCTAATCCGTAATAGGCTAAATCGCTAACGCTATTGTCTCCCATTTTAGTTATTTTGTTTAAAGTACCCGCTGCTTCAAAGGAAAAACCATCTGTTAAATATCTACTGATAGAAACTTTAGATACCGCTGGAAGAATATTGTAATGGTCTCCTGCGTTAAAGAATTCATCGCCCCAAGCTCCGTATCCACCATTTGGGATATCAACATTTGTAGGGTAAAAATCTACTACATTTACACCAATGCCAATTGCCCAAGGATTGTTTTTGTCTTGTGCGTTAATGTTACTTAAACCAGTAATTAGCATTAAAGCCAATATGGTTACTTTTAATTGTTTCATCTTAAGTAAGTTTAAATTTAATATTCTTTTTTTGTAATAAGGAAAGCTCTAAAACTACCCTAATTGCTAACAAAAATACAAAAATATATTGAATTTGGCTATCTTTTATGATTTTTCTATATCACCTTCAATATTTTCCCGACTTTAACAAAAGCATTTACTGCTTTTTCCAGATGTTCTTTAGAATGTGCTGCCGATAATTGTACCCTAATTCTTGCCTTTCCTCTTGCCACAACTGGGAAAAAGAATCCTATTACATAAATACCTTCCTGCAACAACATATTCGCCATGTCTTGTGACAGCTTGGCATCATAAAGCATTATAGGTACTATTGCCGAGTCTCCTTTTACAATATCAAACCCTGCTTTTGTCATTCTTTCTTTAAAATAGTTGGTGTTCCACTCTAATTTATCTCTTAAAGAGGTATCTGTTGAAATCATTTCAAAAACTTTTAAGGAGGCGCCCACAATTGCCGGAGCCAACGAATTTGAAAACAGATAAGGTCGTGATCGTTGACGAAGCAATTCAATAATTTCCTTTTTTCCTGTTGTGTAGCCACCCATAGCGCCACCCAATGCTTTTCCTAAAGTTCCTGTAACAATGTCAACCCTGTCCATAACATTTTTTAATTCTAAGGTTCCTCTTCCTGTTTTTCCTATAAAACCTGCAGCATGACATTCATCAACCATCACCAATGCATCATATTTATCAGCCAAATCGCAAATTTTATCGAGTTTAGCTACAACCCCATCCATGGAAAAAACACCGTCGGTCACGATTATTTTAAATCGATGATTTTTTTTATTGGCCTCAACAAGTTGTTCTTCCAAGGAATCCATATCGTTATTTTCATATCTGTAACGTGCAGCCTTGCATAAACGAACGCCGTCAATAATAGAAGCGTGGTTTAAAGAATCTGAAATTATGGCATCTTCATCCAAAAAAAGAGGTTCAAAAACACCACCATTCGCATCAAAAGCAGCTGCGTATAAAATAGTGTCTTCCATTTTATAGAATTCAGCTATTTTGTGTTCCAATTGTTTGTGAATATCTTGTGTTCCGCAGATAAAACGAACAGAGGACATTCCAAATCCGTGTGTATCCATAACATCTTTTGCTGCTTGAATTACTTCAGGATTGTTTGACAGTCCCAAATAATTATTTGCGCAAAAATTGATAACTTCCTCACCAGAACTGATTTTTATTACCGCATCTTGTGACGAAATGATAATGCGTTCCGATTTATATAAGCCTGCATCTTTAATTTCTTGCAGTTCCTTTTGTAAATGTTGTTGTATTTTGCCGTACATAATTATTTATTTTTTACAAATTTATACTAATTTAAACTTCTTCAATTAAAATTTCACCCGTAATGTATACCAATAACTTTTTTTCAACATTGTAATTTAAATCTTCCAGTGCCAGTGCGTATGTGTTAATTTGGTGGCGATGCTTTTCTTCTGGTTTTCCAGTTTTATAATCTAATACCGTTACTTTATTATCGTGAAAAACCAAACGATCGGGAATAAGGATTTGTCTGTCTAACGTGAGTATTTCCCGTTCTGTAAAAACCGTGTTGTTTTGTTCAAAATAACCTGCCAGTTGCTCGTGGTTTATCACTTGCAGTAAAATTTTAGTAAGTTCCTTCTTTTCTTCCAGAGTGATTTCGCCTTTAAATAAATACTGATTTACGACTTCAAAAATATCGTTTTTTGTTTTAATTTTGGACAACATTTCGTGGAGCAAATTTCCGTAAACTATGGCTTTTCCTTGCTCGGTATCCCAAAGTAATGAGGAATTGGCAACAATTGAAATTTGGTGATTTTTCCATGAATTGCTAATAAAACACTGCTGAATTGTAGAGTTGCTTTCCGCTGTTTTTGAAACTTCCAAACGCTTCTGATTTCCAAAATGGTATTCCTTTTTTTCCGGATCCCACAAATCATTTTTCTTTAAAAATTGAATAAAAAGATCGGAAGTGTTTTTAATATTTTCTCCATTTTTACCGCCTGTTTTGTCTTCAGTAATAATGTACAACTGCTCTACGGCTCTTGTTAATGTTACGTACAATAAATTATAATTGTCCAGCTCCAATTCTTCCCGTCGTTGTTCAAATAACTGTTTTCCCTGTTCGCCTATGTAATTTAACTTATCGCTATAATTTAGAAAGAATGAATCGAAGTTGTCCTGCGAGTCGTTTAAATACCAGACTTTCGGATTTATTTGTCGGTAAATCTCCATATCATAAGGGAAAATAACCACAGGAAATTCCAATCCTTTTGCTTTATGAATGGTCATAATACGCACCGCATTTTCAGCCTCTGGCGCCACAATGCTTAACTTATCTTTTTTTAATTCCCAGAATTCTAAAAATCCACCGATGGAAACTTTTTTCTTTTGCTGAAATTCAAAAATAACATCTAAAAAGAATTGAATATTTGAGTCCGATGTTGCAGCCAATTTAAAACCTCTGATGATATATTCTATGCTTTCATAAAACGGACTTTGGTGAAATTCGTCTACATTAAAATGTATTCCGTATTTTTTTAATTCTTCAAAAAATTCAGGAGTTGTCAAAGAAATAAATTTGCTTAAAAAGTGATGTTTATCTTCTTCCAATTTAAAATAATCATATAAAAAGTACAATAGTTTTATTTTGTATTCTTTATAAGTTGGATTTTCGACAACATATAATAAATTAATAATGAAATTTACTTTTTCATTATTTTTTAACAAAAGGGTTTCAGAAGAAATAATTTCAATGCCGTTTTCCGACAAATATTTTGCCACCGCAATTCCTTGATTTTTTTTACGAACCAAAACGCAAACTTCATTCTTTTTAAACGAAGAATCTAAATTTTGAATAATCTCAGCAACTTTTTTGGGGTAAACCAGTGTTTTATCTTCGTCTTCTTCCTCTTTTTCAACAAATGACAATTGTACAAAACCGCCTGTTTTTTTATTGAAATTTTGATTATTACCTTCAAAAAATAGATTTTCGTGACTTTTATTGGTTAAAAATTGTGCACTGTGCTTAAAAAAGGAATTGTTGAAATCAATAACTTCCGAATAACTTCTGAAATTGGTTTCTAAATTATTCAACGCTTTATCCACAAAAAACGGATTGGTATTTTCGCTTTTTTCATTTGAAGAAAGCGCCATAAACTGTTCCGATTTTCCACCTCTCCATCTGTAAATCGATTGTTTTGCATCGCCTACCAATAATAATTTTCCACGTTCGCCCAATTCATTTTCCGACGAAATGGCGTGGTCAATTAAAGGAATTAGATTTCGCCACTGCAATTCTGAAGTGTCTTGCATTTCGTCAATAAAGTAATAGCGGAATTTTTCACCAAGACGTTCATAAATAAAAGGTGCAGGTTCATTTTTAATGGTATTGCTAATGAGTTGGTTAAATTCGGCATTCAATAAAATATTATTTTCTGCTTTTAATTCCTGCAAAGCGTTATTGATATAATTTAAAACCGCCAAAGGAATTAAACCTTCCACAATTAAATTATTTAGAACGTAACGCGAATATTTCTCTTCATATAATTTCTTGGATTCCTGATAAAATTCCTTTAGAACAGGAGCAATAGTCTCAATAAATTGTTTTGAAGATGTGCGGCATTTTGCCGTGAATAAATTTTTATTTTCTTCAATTGTGGTGTTTAACCTTCCTTCAAATTTTAAATCGCCTGCTTTCAGATATTTTAGTTTGGTGAGTTTTTTAAAATGATTTGGCAGGTCGGAATAAGAAAACTCTCCATGTTCAATACCGCTTTCATCAATTATTTTCAATGCTTTTTCGCCTAAGTTTAAAAATTCGACTTCAAGCTGTTTGTTTTCTTTTTGAAGTTTTGCTTTCAAAAGAGAAAATTCTTCAATAGTAATTTTATTGAGTAATTTTAAATTGGTGGCATCAGTTTCATTGAGAATAATTTTAGCAAATGATTTTAGCTCTAAAGAAATGTCCCAAGCTTTGTCATCTTCCAATTTTTGAAGCGAATAATTCACCAATAAATCGGTTAATTTTTTATCGCTTCCAATTTTAGAAATCACCACATCAACAGCTTCATTTAACAAACTTTCGGCATCCATTTCAACTTCAAAATTTAACGGAAGGCGTAAATCATACGCAAAAGTTCGAATTAGTCTATGGGTAAAACTGTCTATGGTCATAATGCCAAACGCGGAATAATTTTGCAATATGGCATTTAAAACCGTTTGTGACCTTTTAAAAATAATGGTTTCGGCTAAATTTGTTTCTTTACAAATTGCCTGTAACATATCGTTTTTTTGTTCTTTTGAAAAGGTGTTTAAATTCTCAATAACACGTGCTTTCATTTCGCCAGCAGCTTTATTTGTAAAAGTTACTGCTAAAATTTGCTGAAATTTGTACGTGTTTTCACTGGTTAAAAGAATTTTTAGGTATTCTTTAACCAAAGTAAATGTTTTTCCACTGCCTGCAGAGGCGCTATATACTTGAAACGAAGCTGAATTTTGCACGTATAATTTTTATTGCAAATTACCATTTTAAACACAAAAAGCCGAATATAATATTCGACTTTTTAACAATTGGTAAACTTTTTAATTACTATTTACTTGTTTTATGGCTTTTGTAAAATCTTCTAAATTATTATCGTTTAATATTAAATGGATCGCTTCATCAGTTACCTTTTCAGCATTTTTAATAGGAAAACCAAGACCAATACATATTTTCTTTAACACTTCTGCTTCTTCTTTTGAGGCTTCGTCATCAGCAAAAACCATCGTTGCCAAATCGTATAAACGTTCAATGCGATTATCATAACTATTAGACGTGTCTACCGAATAATCATTAGGATTCTCAAGTATTTCTTTGTATTTTTCTTCTAATATATGAAATCTTTTTGCGAGATTTTTCAATAATTTTTCTTCACCCTCGGAAATAGTACCATCTGCCAAAGCCAATCTTACAATGCTTGCAAAATGTTGGATGTTTCTTTTTTGTTCTCCGCTTAAATTATAATCTGATATTCCCATTTTTCTAATTTTAACCACAAATATAGCTAAACCTCCAACATATTTCTCCTTAAAAGAATCATAAATTTATAGCGAATGCTTTATGGGATTTACTTTTTTTATTGCCTTTTTAAAATCTTCGATATCTGGTTCTTTTAAAAAGAATTTCACGGATTCTTTTACAATTTCTCTCACATTTTCAATATGAAAACCTAAACCTACTGCAATTCTATTCATCATTGAAGTTTTATCAATTGTGGGATTTTTATCTAAAAATAACATTTTAGTCAAATCGTATAAATGCTCCAAACGTTCATCATAGTTTGCCGGCGAGTCCACAGGATAATTTTTAGGATTTTTTAGAATATTATCAAAGTCGCTTTTCGATATGTCTAATCTAACCGCAAGTCTTTCCAATATTTTATATTCCTCTGAATCAATTTTATTGTCGAGTAAAGCAAGTCTCACTATAGCGGCAAAATGCCCAATATTTTGATGATGCAATCCTGTAAGAAATAAATCTGAATTAGGCATAAGTTAAAAGCTATTAGTTATAATTATATAAATTTAAGGATTATTCCTGAATTTTCTTCTTTTTTTTATAAAATGCTATCTTTGCCAAAATTTGCAACATTGAGCAAACAAAATATTGTTAAAACCTACGGACAAATTGTTGAAAAAAAACAATTGGTTCAGCTGCTAAAAAAGGACAATCACCATTTTCAAATTTCGAATTTGGTAGGATCTTCATTGTCTTTTATTATTTCTGAAAGCTTTAAAAAAGTGGAGAAACCGTTTTTGTTAATTTTTAATGACAAGGAAGAAGCCGCCTATTATTTAAACGATTTAGAACAGCTTTTAACCGATAAAGATGTGCTTTTTTATCCTGGTTCCTATCGAAGACCTTATCAAATCGAAGAGACTGACAATGCCAATGTTTTATTGCGATCTGAGGTTTTAAACCGAATAAATTCGCGAAAAAAACCGGCGATAATTGTCACTTATCCTGAAGCACTTTTTGAACAAGTAGTTACCAAAGCCGAACTCAACAGAAATACCTTAAAAGTTAACCTTAATGATAAATTAGGGTTAGATTTTGTGAATGAAGTGCTGTTTGAATATCATTTTAACCGGGTTGATTTTGTGAGTGAACCTGGTGAGTTTTCGGTTAGAGGTGGTATTATTGATGTGTTTTCATTTTCAAATGATGAACCTTATCGCATTGAATTTTTTGGAGATGAAGTGGAAAGCATTAGAACTTTTGATGTTGAGACACAACTTTCTACTGAAAAACTGAGTAAAATAAG
>JBAZGP010000173.1:0-7250 GCA_041652835.1 Lutibacter sp.
ATTTGATACACAAAGATAATTAAAATACAAATAATGATAACTAACATTAAGAATTTATTATTAACTTTGTCGCTGATTTAATAAGCGTTATGGTAACAATGATAAATAGAAATATAAGGCTGTATTATGATTCATAATCATGAGGTCCGGGGATCATTCCCCCGTCTCGCTACTCTGATAATCAGCGACTTACATAAGTTTAAATGTAGGTCGCTTTTTTATTTGATACACGATTTAATACGTTTTTTCTTTTATATCCCCAAATCAGGAAAATAAAAAAGATCTTGTTAGACCGTCATTTTTACATTTTTACACAATAAAAAAAGGCTGCTATCCTGATTAGATAGTACAGCCCTTCAGTTGCATATATAAACCAAATGGATGAAAAAAGCTATTCTTTTTTGATATTCCGTAATTGTAAAAATGTTTCAGCCGTTTCCGGGCTGTCTGCTATTATGTTCATGCCTGTAATCGGGAAAGTTATGTCTGGTAATTCTGTTTTGCCTTTTGCGAGGGTGAAAACAATTACTTTATTACAGTTCATTGTAAGCAAATTAAATTCAGCCTGATTATAGATTTTCCCATCATATCTATAAAACCCAGGATCACACCCGTAGGTGTCAGCAATAAAAATATCCCGATTGCCTTTTTTCCCAGACAGTATGTCTGTAATCTCATTCTTAATTGTTTTTTTCATTCTCTTTATTTTTAAGATATTCTAAAACCTGTATTAATTGCAGTTCCGTCAATTTTTCAGGATTGACAGGATCAGGAAGAAAGTGACGAAGCATTGAATTTATAAATTGTAGCCTTTCATTTGGTTTCGCCTGCTCAAAATCTTTTTGTAATCTATCCCAGTTATTTTCCACAAAGTTTTTTATCAACTCCCTGAATTGTTCCGTTGTACGGTTCTTTATTCCGGCCTTCCTTCCGCCTTTTTTTTCTGATCCCTTTTTAAATTGTGCCATAACTAAAAAATATTATCTCACTATTTTTCCACTACTTTAGAGGGATAACCACCTTTTAAGCGTGTCCGGGATAAGTGCCAGCTTTCCATTATTTCCCCGTCCGTTGGTGTCCTTAAAAGTGAATAATCCACGAAAAAAGGAATTCGCAACCGGGTTTCCACTATCAAATAATTCATAATTCAGCCGGCTGTTAAGCGAATTGAATAATTCCACAAACTTTGTCAAATCTTCAGCAAGTTTCACTTTGTCCCCTGATGCGTAAATACTTTGACTGTCAATAAGTTCGTTTGCTCCTTCTTTATCTATTTCGACTATAAAGTCATTAACAATGAATATTCCATACATTGCACAATATGGAAGTTGTAAGGCTTTTTTACACGCATCAAACAAAGCGGAAGGATCAGGCAAAACAAGTTGTTCCTTATATTGTGCAGGATTTATTTTAAACGGACCTGATGTTTGAGGTACGGTTATCATATCATTGATAGCCCGATCAAATACGGCCCGGGGCCTTAAAACCAAATCATTTAACCCCATGCAAGGGCCTATTTCTAAAATCAGCCATTCATTAAGGATTTTTTGCATTGCATCCCTGCTGATTTGAAGGTCTTTCTTTACTTTTTCTTCATACTCGGTATTTCTAAATACCTGGATAATTTTTTGTGTCATATCTGTAATTATTAAATTATAAATCTTCTTTCATTTCTTCCATTTTAGCTTGCGATTTCGCTAATTTTATTAATTCCTTTTCTTTTTTCGAATGTTTGAATATTTTACGGTCAATTACAACTTTACTGATAATTCTTTTTCTTTCTATCTCCGGGTGTCCATTGTAGCAATCCGGTTGAATATCTTTGTAATTTCTTTTATGTTTCTTCATTTCAATACGGGTAATTATCGGTTAAACAATATTCATTTATAAGCGGTTCCGCTTGCATAACTATTTTATTATCAATCATTTGATTAAAAGCTTTAATTCCGACTTTCCGGGCCAGTTCTCCCCCTGATAAGTGGTTAAATTCGCCGATATGCTTCATTGCGAGTTCTTTCAGATCCTTTGAGGAAAGGAATTTTTCAGGTTCCTTTTTCAACTCTTTAAATCTGATTCCGTAACTGTCAGCTATATAAAAGAATGTCGAAATAGTGACTTTTGAATAATCATTTTTTAAGCAATGATTGAAAAGATTGTCTGTTTCTGCTGGTTCATATTTTGGGTAAAACTGACTTACATTGTGAAAGTATCCCCGGCCCCCGGCTCCAAATTCATTAGCAAGAGTGCAACCTATTTTTAACCAGTCTTCATAATTACCTGTAATATCAATTTTATGAAGTGCTATTTCTGAAATAATCTTTTCGACTTTCTCCCGGCTGTCTCCATTGGTCGGGGTGTCATATTTCGGGGCTGGTTTTGGTTGTGGAATATATATTTTCGTGTAAGGCTTTGCAGCATGGTTAAAGTAAGCTTCAGGATCAAATGAATAAATCCTTAGTCTGCAAACGTCCCCCCCGGATTTGTCAATGATAACACCTAAACGGCTGAAGTCTTGATATAAAGCCTGAAAATGTTCTTTGTGTTTCGCCGGGTTGCTTATCGGGATAAGTCCCCAGTAACCAGCTCCCGAAACGGAAAGGCCACAATAAGCAATATTTTGAAGTTTTTTTAACTGCTCTTTTAGATCAGAATAATTTGTAATATGCTGATTATCTTTAAAATCAATGTCAAAAGCAATAAGCCCGGAATGACTTAACAGGGCTTCCAATTCTCTATATTTAAAAGTTCCGCTGGGGGTAATAGCCGGAAGGGTCTTTTTAAGGTTATCCCGGTCCGCTTTGTCTTTAATATTCCTGATCTGTTCAACCTTATCCCGGTACTTATCAGAAGTAAGCCACGAAATTAAATTAACAGGCTGGGGATTGTCAGGGGTCAGACAATCTTTAAAACATGATATTGATATGTTTAAGATACTATTCATGATAAATAAGCTACCATTCCCGGGGCCTTCCGTTCTGTTAATATCCCGATCCTGTCAAGTCGTTTGATAAAGATTTTTTTTCCGACTGGTTTATATCCGTCTTCAAAACAATAAGCCCGATATTTATTATACAGTTCTTTAATGACTGACCAGCTATCCGGGTCGGGGTTCAAATTCTGATCTTCAAGAAACATTTGCACACTGTCAGACTGTCTTTTAAACTCATTCAATTCCTGTTCTGCAAGTTCACACTTTGAAAAATTCCTTTGTGTCAAAACTCTTTTCAATCCTTCCAGAATAAAATTAAAGACCCCCGGAAGTTCATTTTCAATTATCCTATTTGCCAGCTCTTTATCCTGTCTGCTTTCCGGTATTGTTACATTAAAGGGGATAATAAGAAACCGTCTGAAATATGCCAAAGTATGTTCAACGTCCCGGGGCAATTCGTTTGTATTGAAAATTAACCGGGCGTAATCCTGTAAAATGAACGCCTGACCGTATGGCTTCCGGGCTTCAATCGGTTCGCCTGAAACAAGAGCTTTGAAACGTGCTGCCTCTAAATTGCCGTTGATCTCTGAAGCATAATTAACGAGCTTGTTAGCTATTTCAGCCCGATAATATCCCGTTTCGTTGGTCAAACTGCTTAATGAATAGCTGCTTAAATTTTCATTCCCCAAAAGTGCTTTTACTATCTCAAAATAAACGCTTTTCCCATTTGCCCCGGGACCGTACAGAAGCAATGCTTTTTCCAGTTTTAAATGACTGTTCGGAATAAAAACATATCCCAGAAATTCAGCTATAATATTTTGAGCCGTCCGATCCGGTAAAACTTCATTCAGGTATTTCATGAACCTGGGGGCCGTTGCTTCAGGGTCGTAATCGTATGGAAGTTGATAAGTAATGAAGTCTTTCGGGTCAAATGGTCGTAATACCGTTTTACGTCCTATTTCCAGCGTGCCATTTAACAGGTTAATAATTGTAATTCCTTCGCTTTGTTCTGGCCTCTGCAAATGAGCTGAAACAATGAACTGTTTTAATAACTCATCCCTAAATTGATAATGCCGGGCGTCAAACTTTTCAACCCCCATTTTTTCAGCCGCTTTGCCTAAAAAGTCGGTTAATTGCTGGTCGTCAATAAGCTGCCAGTAAGCCCCATTGAACAGATAAAAGAAGTCATATTTCCGGGCCAGTCCGAAATTATGAACCTTTGCGATCCTTAGTATTTCTTCAACCACGCAAATAACAAAGTGTTTTTTCTTTAAGGTTTCTTTCTGGGGAAGTTCTGCAAGGTCCCGGAAGTCCACGGAAGAAATTAAAGCGAGTAAATCCGGTAAAACGCTTTGATGTTTCGGGATTAATAAATTCAAGTCGGTATGATCCTTTATTAAAACTTCTTTATTGTTCATTATTCAAGTGAGTTAAACCATTGATAAAAGGATTCAAAATCTTTAGCTAAAAAATAGTATCCCCCGGCGTGTCTGACTTCAGATTCGACTTTCTTCTGTTCGTCACTTTGAACGTCTTTCCCGGCCTTAACTTCGATATGAAGGGATAACCCCCGGAAGGTTGCCATAACATCAGCCAGCCCCTTCCGTGACGTGCTGGGAATGTATTTATTAAGCTTCCGGTTAAATGTTCCCTGATTATTGATCCGACTTGCAAAGCCCCCTTTCAGTCTGATATATTCAACCACGCATTTAGTTAAATTATTCGCCCGGTCGTCCCTGAATACCCGGGGGCAAAGTACACTATCAGGAATATCAGGGTGCAACCGTCGGGCCTCAACCATTGCAAGCTGTTCAAGTTCTTTGACTGCTTCCGACTTCCGAAACGGTAATTTTCGGGCTTTCCGTTTTATTTCAGGTAATTCAATCATAACCGCCCCAAGTTTTTACGCCCTGATTTTACCCATTCTAAAAGCTCAACTTCAATAAAATAGAGCCGGGAACCCTGTTTATGAAACGGGATTGAACGGGCTGAAACGTGCCTGTAAATGGTAGGTTTTGAAAGGTTAAGAAATTCAGCCGCTTCCGGCAAAATCATTAATCTTTTTTTCTCTTTAGCGGGGATTTGTCCCGGATTCAAAAGGCGTTTAATTTCCGATATGTCAGCCTGAATTTGTTGGACTGCTTCCGGGACCTGTTCAAGTGTCATTTTGTTACTCATTACCTTTACAAATAATTACAATTAATTATAAAGTAAAGATAAATGACCCCTGCCAGTCAGATAGGTTAGGGGGGACCCCCCTCAAGTTAAATTATTATTTTATTTCCGTCCGAGTTCCTTTTTAAGTTCCTCAATATCAGATAAAAGCCAGTTATAAGGGGGCGTATCTTTTTTTCCACGGTCTTCCATAATTAGCTTTAAATCCAATAGTCGGTTTAATTGTGCGTTCGCTTTGGGTTTTTCCTCTATTCCTAAACCCTTGTAAGTCCGGTTTTGAACGTCTTTATAAAAGTAATATTGATCCTTAAGGTCGGAAGCTGTTTTCGTATAGCCTAAATTTTCGACTTTTTCTTTCTTGTTATTATCAGTTATCTTTATATCATGATATACATAATACAACGCCATTAAAGGAACTGACCATTCAGGAACCTTTACTTTTATTATAGCAATGGCTTTTTCTCTTTGCTTCAGATAGTCAATCCAAATCAATAGCTTTTCCCGGGTCTCCGGCCTGATAGGTTCCTTTAAATTTGCTTCAGTTCTTATAATTTGATCCTGAATAAATGTTCTTTCAGATAAAACTTTATTAATGGTTATTTCAGATTTCCCATTTAACTGACCGGTTATTATAGCTTCAATCTTTTCCTTTGGCGAAAGTTCGGAAGTCTCAAATAGAAATAATTCAAAGCGGTATGAATAAAAGCTTTCAATATTAGTACCTTTTATGTCAAGCCTTAAAAACTCGAAATTCAAAGCCTGATTTAATTGTTTAATGTCTTTCATGATAGTATATATTACCAATCTGTTAGTTTTTTAGCTGCCTTTTTTCTATGGTCCCGATCAAAGCTTTTAAGATAATTTTCAGTCGTTTTTGTGTCTGAATGGCCTAAAGCTTCCGAAATATAAGATATATTTTCCCCTGATAACTTCAATACGGTTGCGAATGAGTGCCGGGCTGAATAGCTGGTAATTTTTTCTTTTATACCAACACTTTTAGAAATTCGTTTCAGATACTTGTTTAACTGCTTAGTCGTTTGTTTTACCTTTGCCAGTTCAACCGAGGGGCTTAAACCTGAAGAAAGAACATTAAAAACGTATGAATCCGGGACGGCTGGTTTATTCCCCCAGCGTTCAATGATTTCCTTTATGTCGGCTGCCATTTCAACCAATACAGGGGTTGTTTTCCGGTTGTGTGCTGTTTTGTGTCTGATAAAAATTAATGTATCCCCGTCAATGTTTTTATATTTCAGCCTTAAAATGTCTGCAAGGTTTGCCCCATTGCATAAATAACTAAAAACCCATAAATCCCTGTAATACTGTTCCGGGGAACCTTCCAATGTATTGTATTTGAATATTTTTTCAATATCCTGCTTTGCTAAAGCTCTTTTAAAGTTCCGGGGTTCGGGTATCTCATAAAGCCCGTTATCTGAATCCCCAAATGGGTAAAACTCTTTTTTAACTTTCAAGTCTTTAATAGCAAGGTTGAACACCCGACGAACGTTTCGTAAATAAAATCCAACCGTTGTAATTCTTTTCCCGTCAGCCTTCATATAAAGCTCATATTCATTTAATAGTTTCGGGGTAATGCTGGAAAATGGAAGCGGGGCACGTTTATAAAATCCTTCCCATGACTTCAAAGTATTACTGAAGGTTGAAGCCGTCCCCGGTCGTCCCTGATTCTCATATTCCTTAATCCAATATTTCAGGGCTTCAAAGAGGTCAGTATAATCAATGTTATCAAAGAAACGTTTCTTAAAGAGTTCAAAGCTGAAGACTGGCATTGAATCAATTACTACTTTGGCCTTTTTCTCTTTATCGCTTAACTCAATTTTGAGGTCTTTATATTTGTACCCAGCTTTCGGACCCATAACCTTATTAAAGTCTTTCTGGGTTAAAAAATAGTCAATATTACAATATTGCCTTTTTCCCTTAGCGGTCAAACGTAACTTAACAGGGTATGTTTTATCCTGTCTCATTCGCCGGGTGTCTAAAACTATTGAAGTTAAAACTTTGCTCATTTGTGTAAAAATGTAAAAATGTAACTCTAACAAAACATATTTATTTTTTGAAGTCTAACCAATTCTAAAGTTGATTTTACATCAGTTTATACATTATAGTTAAAAACTCATTTGATACATGATTT
>JBAZGP010000174.1:0-3210 GCA_041652835.1 Lutibacter sp.
CAGCAAGTCGGCTAAGGCTCTTTTTTTATAAATATCTAAACCGTAATAGGTTAAATCTTGAGCAATTAAAATTAGTTCTTTGATTCCTTTTTTGGCCAATTTTGTTGCTTCAATCACTAAATTTTCTAAAAGTATAGACACATGTTTTCCACGCATTAATGGAATGGCACAAAATGAACAAGGGCGATCACAACCTTCCGCAATTTTTAAGTAAGCATAATGTGTTGGCGTAGTTGTAAGGCGTTCACCTATCAACTCATGTTTATAATCAGCCTCCAACACTTTTAACAAGTTTGGCAAATCGTGTGTACCAAAATATTCGTCCACATTTGGAATTTCTTTTTGCAAATCTGGTTTATAGCGCTCACTTAAACAGCCAGTTACATAGACCCGGTCAACTTCACCCAATTCTTTTTTATTCACGTAATGCAAAATGGTATTGATGGATTCTTCTTTAGCTTCCCCAATAAATCCGCAGGTATTTATCACCACAATGTTTCCTTCGTCATTTTCATCTTCATGCACCACATTTTTGTTGTTCGCCAATAATTGTCCCATCAACACTTCACTGTCGTAAACATTTTTGGAACAGCCCAAGGTAACTACATTTATTTTATTCTCTTTTTTTGATTTGGTTCTCATCTCTTTTCTTTAAGGATGGCAAAAGTACCACTTTTCAAATTGATAGCATAAAATAACCTAAACTCTTTATTTATAGTTCTCTGGAAGTTTTCTAACTTTTGTCAATTGCTCAAAAGCATAACCATATTGCAATAATTTTTGTTCCTGAAAAGGTGCTGCAATAAATGTTAATCCAATAGGCTCTCCTGTTTTTTCATAACCCATAGGAATAGTCAAACAAGGATATTTTGCCACTGCCGCAAATCCGGCATGAGTATTATTTATAGACAAAATAGCATCGAGTTGGTATTGATCCATTGGCGTTTTGAAAAATTCAATCCCACTGGTATTTAATTGTTTTTTTATGTTCTCAAAATCTTCCAAAGAAGTAGAATCTTTCACAATACCTTCAAATAATTGCTGACCATAAGGCGCTCTTTTAACAGAATCCAGCAAATTTAATTTTATAACATCCTCAACAGCAGAAATTGTGATATTTTTGTCGGCATAATTTTTTAGGTATTTTGGCAAATCCGCTTTCATATCCAAATTTAACAAGGTTAAAAAACCTTCCAAATCAATTTGTGGCGGTTCAAATTCAATAATTTTAGCACCCGCTTTTTTAATTTTATCAACATTTTCCGCATAAATAGAATCACTGAGCAACGATTTTATAACGCCAAATCTTTTTCCATTTAAGGTCGACGAAGTTAAGTCATCAAAATAATTAATGGACTTCGAATTGTTTTTTGTAGCGACATCTTCCGCATATTCACCAGTCATTGCCTCCAATAAAATGGCCGTGTCAATCACACTTTTCGCCATTGGGCCTGGGGTGTCCAAAGTACTTGAAATTGGAATAATCCCCGTTCTGCTTAACAAGCCCACAGTTGGTTTTAATCCAACCACAGAATTTTTACTTGACGGTGATAAAATAGAACCGGAAGTTTCTGTGCCAACTGCTGCAACCGCAAAATTTGCGGCAACTGCAACGCCACTTCCCGCACTGGAGCCTCCAGTTTCAATTATCTTTCTGCCATAAGGATTTAAAGTTTGTCCGCCCATTGCGCTGTAACCCACCGGGCAATCTTCACAAAAGAAGTATGCCCATTCACTTAAATTTACTTTTCCTAAAATAAGAGCACCATTTTCTTTAAGGCGTTTCACAATAAAAGCATCGGCTGTATTTGCATTATCTTTTAATGCAAAAGCACCGGCAGTTGTTGGCATTCCTTCAGTATTGATGTTATCTTTTAATAAAATTGGCAAACCATAAATGGTATTTGTCACCTCCTTTGGTCTGTTTTTATCTTTTTCTCTGGCTTCTTCCAAGATTTTAGGATTTAAAGCAAGAATACTGTGTAAAGCCAGGTCGTTATTACTTTCATATTTTCTTATTCTGTATAAATAAAAAAGCACTATTTTCTCATAGGTTAATATTTTATTATTTACTGAAGTTTGGAGGGAAGGAATGTCCTTTTCAATAATATAAGGTTTTAAACTTTCATAATCATCTTCAGAAAAATAAGAAAGTTCTTCTTCAAAAGGTTTAAATATGGCGTTCATATCTAAATATTTAGACTGAATTAATTTAAACCTCATCCGCTCAATTTCATGATTTTGCTGTTTGGCAATTTCTGAAGTTTCGTCGTAAGGTGTAAATAATACAGGTGATTCTTTCTTTTTACAAGAAGAAACCACAAGTAGCAATCCTATAATAATTAATGCTTTTTTCATTATATTTAATATTTCCTTAAGAAAATAAAGATATAAATAAAAAAACCTCTTATCGTTTAAATAAGAGGCTTTTTATATTTTTCGTCGTTTTTCTATTTGAAAAAAGAATCTACAAATTCAATTTTGTTAAATACCTGTAAATCGTCAAGACCCTCACCAACACCAATATATTTTACAGGAATTTTAAATTGGTCGGAAATACCAATTACCACGCCGCCTTTAGCTGTTCCATCTAATTTGGTAACCGCCAAAGAAGTCACTTCTGTTGCTTTGGTAAATTGTTTGGCCTGCTCAAACGCATTTTGACCGGTAGAACCATCGAGCACCAACAAAACTTCATGAGGTGCATCTGGCACCACCTTTTCCATCACCCGTTTTATTTTAGTGAGCTCATTCATTAAATTAATTTTATTGTGTAGCCTGCCCGCAGTGTCAATAATCACCACATCGGCTTGTTGGGCTACGGCAGATTTTAAGGTATCAAAAGCCACGGAAGCCGGATCGCTTCCCATTTCCTGACGAACAACCGGCACGCCTACCCTATCTGCCCAAACTTGTAGCTGATCTATAGCAGCAGCACGAAAAGTATCGGCAGCACCTAATACCACTTTTTTACCGTTTTTAGTAAATTGTGCAGCCAATTTGCCAATGGTGGTTGTTTTTCCAACACCATTAACACCAACAACCATAATTACATAAGGTTTTTTATTTGATGGTGTTGTAAAATCAGTTTCATTTCCCGCATTGGTTTCTGCCAACAAAGCAGCTATTTCTTCCCTCAGTATTGAATTCAATTCATCGGTTCCCAAATAGTTGTCTTTTAAAACTCTTGCTTCAATGCGTTCAATAATT
>JBAZGP010000174.1:3220-7194 GCA_041652835.1 Lutibacter sp.
TTCCAAATTGTCCAGAACCTGATCGTCGACCTTTGATTTTCCTGCAATGGCTTTGGAAAGCTTCGAAAAGAAAGTTGTTTTTGTTTTTTCCAGACCTTTATCAAGGGTTTCTTTCTTTTCTTGGGAAAATATTCTTTTGAATAAACTCATTTTTTAAAAATTACTGATGTAAAGATAAAAAAAAACTACCCTCAAAAAATTGAAAGTAGCCTTAGTTGTCGATCTGTAAACAAATTTTTATTTTTTGTCTAAGAACGCTTTAACTTGTAAGGGATCCATAATTGCTTCAACAAAAACGTAAGCTCCTGTTTTTGGTGATTTCACCATTTTTATAGCTTTTGATAATCTTTTTGACCCTGTTTGTAATGATGCTACTGATTTCTTTGCCATGATCCTATATTATTTAATTTCTTTATGAACTGTCACTTTCTTCAAGATAGGATTGAATTTTTTAATTTCCATTCTATCTGGTGTGTTCTTTTTATTTTTTGTGGTAATATACCTTGAAGTACCAGGTAATCCTGTACCTTTATGTTCTGTACACTCTAAAATTACTTGAATTCTATTTCCTTTTGACTTTGCCATTTCTTAATGATTATTTTTTGTAGAAACCGTTTTCTTTAGCTTGTTTTATAACTGCAGAGATCCCTAGTTTATTAATATTCTTTAAAGCAGATGTAGATATTTTTAAAATTACCCATTTATCTTCTTCAGGAATATAAAAACGCTTTTTAATTAAATTAGCGTCAAATTTTCTTTTAGTTCTATTCAATGCGTGAGAAACATTGTTTCCTACCATTGCTTTTTTTCCAGTAAGTTCGCAAACTCTTGACATATTTCTGTACCTTTTTAGTATATTCTCAAAACGAGATGCAAAATTAAATCTTTAAACTTGAATACACAAACTTATTTTACTAGTTTTTCAAAATTTCTTTTCTCAGCAATTCCAACGCTTTATTTGAAGCGCGACCTATTACTTTTTCCCGGGGTTCTCCGAAGGAAAATTCTTCAGAAAAAACCGTTGTTGGTGTGGCGATAGCAATAAAAACAGTTCCAACTGTTTTGTCGGTTTTGTCTGTAGTTGGTCCAGCATTTCCAGTAGTAGCAACAGCGTAATCGGTATTGTATTTTTGTTGAATTCCCTTCGCCATGGCTTCTGCTACTTGTGCGCTTACCACAGAATATTTTTCAATTAAATTTTTAGAAACATTAAGTTCATTTATTTTAATATTGGCTTGATAAGCCACAACAGCACCCATAAAATAATTAGATGCACCGGGAACCGAAGTAATTATCTTAGCAATGTTTCCTCCAGTGCAACTCTCTGCCACTGACAAAGTCTGATTTTTTTCAGTCAATAATTTTCCAATAGCTTCTTCTATGGTCTCATTTTCCTCAAATCCTCCAATAATATCGGGAATTAATTTTACCAGCTTCTCCATTTCTTTTGAAATTCCATTGCTAAGCATTTCCATAGTTGCCCCTTTAGCGCTTAACCTTAAACGAACGCTACCAAAGGATGGCAAATACGCCAACTTAATAAAAGAGGGCAAATGCGTTTCCCAATCTTCAATTTTCTCTGCAAGCATACTCTCACCCATTCCATAGGTTAAAATGGTTTTGTGCAAAATAAAGGACAAACTGAAAGTTGCCTGCAATTTTGGCAATACGCTTTGCAACATTAAACCTTTCATTTCAAAAGGAACACCTGGCAATGAAACAAGCACATTGTTATTTTTTTGAAACCACATTCCAGGTGCCGTACCAAATTCATTTTTTAAGGCGACGCATGTTGATGGCACCAAAGCTTGATTTCTGTTCACCTCGGTAAAAGGATAGTTTATTTTGGCAAATAATTGCTTAATATGCGCTTCAATTTCTTTATTTAAAACCAAAGTATCCTTAAAATATTCAACCAAGGTCAATTTGGTAATGTCATCTTTTGTAGGACCCAAACCGCCGGTTATAATAACGATATCTGCATTGGATTGTGCTTCTTTTATCGCTTTTAAAATATGCTCTTTGTCGTCTTGAATTGAAGTGATTTGATATACGGAAAGGCCTATTTTATTTAATTCTTCCGCAATCCATTTTGAATTTGTGTCTAAAATTTGGCCTATTAAAATTTCATCTCCAATAGTAATTATTTCTGCTCGCATTATTTCATTATATTTGTGGTAAATTTAGGAATTAACACGCAACCTTTTATAAAAATTGGCATCTATTTTATATACTAAAACTAAAAAAAACCAACTACAGTTATGACTGCCACTAACGGATTAAGCGACAATGAGCTTTTAGAGCAATTAGAAAATTGTTCCTTGAAGCCCGAATTATTTACGCATGAAACTATGTTGAGACTTGCATGGATTTTAATTCAAAAGCACGGATTGGAAGTTGCTATTGTTAAAAACAATATCATAAAAGAAAGGTATTTTAAAACGGCGCTAAAAAGCGATAAGTTTAACAAAACGTTGACTAGAGCTTATGCGGAAATTTTATATTACTTTATGAGAAAAACTAACACCAATGATTTTAATAAACTACTGCGTGAATTTCCACGATTAAGGTACGACTTTAAAAAATTGGTGAAAACGCACTACGGTTATAATATTTTAAAAGAACATCGTACCGAGGAACCTAAAGATTTTAAACCGCTTATATTTTCCTTTTAGGCAATTGCTTTCTGGAGAGGAAAACTAAGTAACAGCATAGCCAGATAAACTCCAAAAATATTGGAAATAAAAAAAGCGCACTTGAAAAAGTGTGCTTTTTTTAATTAGAGGTGCTAAACTCTCGATTTATTTTATTTTAACACTAAAATTTTCAGCTCCATTTAATATTCCAACCAACACATCATTTTCTGAAACTTTGCCCACGCCTTCTGGAGTTCCCGTAAACAATACATCGCCTTTCTTAAGAGTGAAAAACTGAGAAACATAAGCGATCAACTCATCTATTTTCCAAAGCATAGCGTTGGAATTTCCATCCTGAACCATTTTATCATTTTTTTTCAATTTGAATGATAAATTATTTAAATCGCCAAAACTTTCCTTCGGAAAAAATTCACCGATAACCGCACTGCCGTCAAAGGCTTTTGCTTTTTCCCATGGCAATCCATTTTCCTTGCAGGCATCTTGAATGTCACGCGCAGTAAAATCGATTCCCAAACCTATTTCATCATAATAGGTATGTGCAAATTTTTGGTCGATATATTTCCCCACTTTCTTTATTTTAACCAATATTTCTACTTCATAATGAATTTCCTCAGAAAATGGCGGGATAAAAAATGGTTGATTTTTAGCCAATATTGCTGAATCCGGCTTTAAAAATATCACCGGATTTAGTGGTTTTTCATTTTGTAATTCGGCAATGTGTTTGGCGTAATTACGCCCTATGCAAATAATTTTCATGTGTCTTTATTATAAAATTGAATGATTGAAAATATTAAAAAATTCCTCGTCTCACTCCTTAAACTTTTTATTTTCCAGTAACAATTATTAATTGTTAATTATTAATTGTCCATTGTTAATTATTTAAGGTATCCACTTTTTTTCAAAATTGGGTTTTCGCTTTTCCAAAAAAGCATCTCTGCCTTCCTTGGCTTCATCGGTCATATATGCCAAACGTGTGGCTTCCCCTGCAAAAACCTGTTGCCCAACCATTCCGTCATCCGTTAAATTCATGGCAAATTTCAACATTCTGATAGAAGTTGGCGATTTTGCCAATATTTCCTGTGCCCATTCATAAGCGGTTTCCTCCAATTGTTCATGAGGAATTACGGCATTCACCATTCCCATTTCATAAGCTTCCTGTGCCGAATAACTTCTTCCTAAAAAAAATATTTCCCTCGCTTTTTTTTGTCCGACCATTTTAGCCAAATATGCAGAACCATAACCACCATCAAAACTGGTGACATCGGCGTCGGTTTGTTTAAAAATGGCATGTTCTTTACTTGCCAAAGTTAAATCGCA
>JBAZGP010000175.1:0-7192 GCA_041652835.1 Lutibacter sp.
TCATAATTCGCAATTCGTAATTCGTAATTCAATTTGCGTAAGCGATTGAAGTGGAAATACTTTTTAGCGGTTTTTCCCGCTAAAAAGATTACTTCGCCTCTCTTTTATTTTCATAGGAGCTCAGTGTACCTTGTTTGTAGCGGAAAGCGTTCCCCGCCAGCTGGCGGGGAACGCCCAAATTACAATCTTAATTCAATTGCGGCATTTTAAAATAATTATTGACGTTTTAATCTTAAAATTAAACCTAAAAAGTTGTTAAACTGAGCAATTTTGAACTCAAATAACTTCATTTAAACCATTTTCTAATTTCTAAATAACCTTGAAATTGTAAAAATACATACATTCGCTTTTTAGGTGGTTTTTAAGCGTTTTAAGCGACCTTTTTAGAATAGGCAAATTGTTGATAACTTAAATTTGCCTATCTTAAAATTCATTTAATTAAGTGACTGATTTATTATATTTGTATGTTATAGAATTTACAATAAAAAACAGATTTTTAATATGAGTGAAGAACCTAAAAAAAACGATTATACCGCCGATAGTATACAGGCTTTGGAAGGAATGGAACATGTGCGCATGCGTCCATCCATGTACATTGGAGATATTGGCTTAAGAGGATTGCATCATTTGGTTTATGAAGTTGTTGATAACTCCATTGATGAGGCAATGGCAGGACATTGTGACACTATAGATGTTATTATAAATGTAAATAATTCCGTTTCCGTAAAAGACAACGGACGTGGTATTCCTGTGGGAATGCACAAAAAAGAAGGCGTTTCAGCGCTTGAAGTTGTAATGACCAAAATTGGCGCTGGAGGAAAATTTGACAAAGATTCCTATAAAGTTTCCGGTGGTTTGCACGGTGTTGGTGTTTCAGTTGTAAATGCACTTTCTGAACATTTAAGGGCAACCGTTTATTTAGATGGGAAAATTTGGGAACAAGAATATTCAAGAGGAAAGGCATTATACCCTGCAAAAATAATTGGCGAAAGCAATGACAGAGGAACTTTGGTAACTTTTTTGCCGGATACCACTATTTTTACACAAACAATTGAATTTAGCTACGACACTTTAGCAACAAGGTTACGAGAGGTTTCTTTTTTAAATAAAGGAATTACCTTAACTTTAACTGACAAAAGAGTTTTAGATGATGAAGGCAACCTTATTACTGAAACATTTCACAGTGATGAAGGATTACCTGAATTTATAAGATATTTGGACGCTACCCGTGAACCACTTATTTCTCGTGTAATTTCCATGGAAGGAGAAAGAAATGATATCCCTGTTGAAGTTGCCATGGTTTACAACAACTCTTATAATGAAAATTTACATTCCTATGTGAACAATATCAATACCATTGAAGGAGGAACGCATTTGGCAGGTTTTAGACGCGGATTGACAAATACTCTGAAAAAGTATGCTGAAACTTCTGGAATGTTAGACAAACTTAAGTTTGAGATTGCCGGAGATGATTTCCGTGAAGGATTGACGGCGATTATTTCTGTTAAAGTTGCAGAACCACAGTTTGAAGGACAAACAAAAACAAAATTAGGAAACCGTGAAGTAACCGCTGCGGTAAGTCAGGCTGTTTCTGAAATGTTACAGAATTATTTGGAAGAAAATCCAAGCGATGCCAGAATCATTGTTCAAAAAGTAATTTTAGCCGCACAAGCGCGTCATGCCGCTAAAAAAGCACGAGAAATGGTGCAACGCAAATCGGTAATGTCTATTGGTGGTTTGCCCGGTAAATTAAGCGATTGTTCAGAAACTGATCCTGAAAAATGTGAAATTTTTTTAGTTGAAGGAGATTCTGCAGGCGGTACGGCAAAACAAGGACGAGACAGGGCTTTTCAAGCAATTTTACCGTTAAGGGGTAAAATTTTAAACGTTGAAAAAGCAATGCAACACAAGGTTTTTGAAAATGAAGAAATCAAGAACATGTATACCGCTTTGGGGGTATCCATTGGTACTGAAGAAGACAGCAAGGCATTAAATTTAGACAAACTTCGCTATAACAAAGTGGTGATTATGTGTGATGCCGATGTTGATGGTAGCCACATTGCTACATTAATTTTGACATTTTTCTTCAGATATATGAAAGAATTGGTGGAAAACGGACATATTTATATTGCAACACCTCCTTTATACCTTGTAAAAAAAGGTCAGAAAAGAGAATATGCATGGACCGATGACCAACGTGATTTAATTACACAAAATATGGGTAGCGGTAGCTCCATACAACGCTATAAAGGTCTTGGGGAAATGAACGCCGAGCAACTTTGGGATACTACCATGAATCCAGAATTCAGAACACTCAGACAAATTACTATCGATAATTTAACTGAAACAGACAGAGTTTTCTCTATGTTAATGGGTGATGAAGTTCCGCCACGTAGGGCATTTATTGAAAAGAATGCAAAATATGCGAAAATTGATGCCTAAATAAAAACGAGTAACTTAATTACGTAAAATATTAGTGCTTAGAATTATAATATTTTAAAAAAAAGCTGCCACAAAAGGCGGCTTTTTTTTGTTATAAATTTTATGGTAAAATCTTTCTTCATATCTTTATACCAATTAAATATATCAATGGATATAACAATTGATTTTAAATCCCTATCATGAAAAATATACCTTTATTATTACTGCTTTTTTTATTGAGTTTTTCAGTAAAATCACAAGATTTAGAATTGCTGCTATTGGCAAAAGACGATTCAAATTTATTGATAAAAAACTATATGACGCCTGTTATGGAAGGAATGTTATACAGTTTAAATGATGGATGGTATCATACCGCAAAAACCCATAAAAAACTTGGCTTTGACATAGCCATAAGCGCAAATGCAGCCATCGTTCCAAATTCTTCAAGAACATTCCAATTCAATGCAAATGATTATCAGTACTTAACATTGGAAAGTGGAGACAGCAAAATGCAGACCGTTATGGGAAATGACAATAAAAGCGTAATTTCCGTAAGAATCCCTGAAGCTGGGGATTATAAAGTTGCTCAATTTTCTTTACCAGACGGAATTGGCAATGATTTGCCTTTAAACGCAGTTCCTTCTCCAATGATACAGGCAAGCGTGGGAGTACCTTTTAGCACAGATATCAGCATTCGTTATTTACCAAAAATTAATACAGATGATGTTGAAGGAAATTTAATAGGTTTTGGTATAAAACATAATTTAATGCAATATTTTGGCCCTTTAGATAAATTGCCTTTAAATGTTGCTTTGTTTGCAGGCTATACCACTATGGATGCCACTTATTATTTAGGAAATACTTCTACTGGATTGGCAGGCAGCAATCAGGAAGCTACGTTTAAGCTAAATGCATTTACTTTACAAACAATTGCTTCCTTGGATTTCCCCCTTATTTCGTTGTATGGTGCAATTGGATATGATACAGGAACTTCAACCTTAAAATTAAAGGGTACTTATGAGTTGACTTACACCTATGAAGGTACCAATAATACGGCAACAGAATCAGTTATAAACCCCATAAATATGGATTTTGATGTAAGTGGCATTAGAGGAACTTTAGGGGCAAAATTAAATATTGGATTCTTTAAAATCTTTGGAGATTATACCATAAAAGAATACAATACCGTAACAGCCGGTATCGCATTTAGTTTTAGATAAGTGCCCCAAATATTTTGCCTCACCCGGAACTGCAAAAAGGCAGTTCCGACCCCTCCGAAGGAAAGATAAATCGGAAACCTCCGCAAAGCCGTCGGAGAATTATTAAGATTCATGTATTTTAGATCAAATTTTAAAATAACTGCAAATAAGCAGTCATTTTTGTTATATATATTACATCCCTTTCCCATAAAAATTTGTAAATTTGGATTAATTTTTATATAAATAAAACAATACATTAGATATGAAAGTAACAGTAGTAGGAGCAGGTGCTGTTGGTGCAAGTTGTGCTGAGTACATTGCTATTAAAAATTTCGCATCAGAAGTAGTATTAATTGACATCAAAGAAAATTTTGCTGAAGGTAAGGCCATGGATCTTATGCAAACAGCATCTTTGATGGGATTTGACACTAAAATTACAGGAACAACAAACGATTATTCAAAAACAGCAGGCAGCAATGTTGCTGTTATTACAAGCGGTATTCCAAGAAAACCGGGAATGACTCGTGAAGAATTAATTGGAATTAATGCCGGAATTGTAAAATCGGTTGTTGAGAGTTTACTTAAACATTCTCCAAATGTTATTATTATTGTGGTGAGCAACCCAATGGACACTATGGCTTATTTGGCACATAAAGTTGCCGGAATAGCTAAAAACAGAATTATTGGAATGGGAGGCGCTTTAGACAGTGCGCGTTTTAGATATCGATTGGCTGAAGCATTAGGCTGCCCACAATCCGATGTTGATGGAATGGTAATTGGCGGTCACAGTGACACTGGTATGATTCCTTTAACACGATTGGCTGTTAGAAACAGTGTATTGGTTTCCGAATTTTTATCAACAGAGCGTTTGACTCAAGTTGCAGAAGATACCAAAGTTGGCGGTGCAACATTAACAAAAATGTTGGGCACAAGCGCCTGGTATGCGCCGGGTTCAGCAGTTTCTTCTATGGTTCAGGCAATTATTTGTGACCAAAAGAAAATGTTCCCATGTTCCGCTTTATTAGATGGTGAATATGGAATGAAAGACATTTCAATAGGCGTGCCTTGTATTATTGGCAAAAACGGAATTGAAAAAATTGTTGAAATTACATTGACAGACGCAGAAAAAGCTAAGTTTAAAGAAAGTGCTGCAGGCGTTAGAGCTGTAAACGATTTATTGGGATAACACCTTTAAATATAAATTAAAGACTCCTCAAAACTTTGGTTTTGGGGAGTTTTTTTAGTCTATATTTTTAGTGAAATTTATTGTTGGTCTATTGAACTGGCAAACATTAACCAATTTTTGGGTAATTTAATTCTTTTAATTTATGTTTAAATCAGTAAAACTTAAAAACCTTTAAAGGTGGTTCCAATCGCCAATAAACCAAATCCGACTATAAGAAACCATAAACTGTATTGTGATATAAATTCAATATGAACAAAATGTCCTACTATTCCTAAAATCCCAATGATCACTGAAATAAGCCATAAATTCTTTTTTGGTGCAGATGGTTTCATAAATATTTTTTTTGTTTGTAAAATCAAATTTAGGTTTTTTATTAATACTATAAACATTTATAATTGAATTGCTTAAATACTTAATAATGATTGTCCGTAAATACACCTAAAGATAAAACAGCACTGAATTTTCGTTCACCCCAACCCTAAAGGGAGCGAAAATTCTTACTAATTGAACAATTATCTAAAATAAGTCTACCCTTTGGGGCTGGGAAAGGACTTATTCTGAATGAATTCCTTTATTTTTCAATTTAGGTTTGAAAGCGCATAATCGTAACTTATTAATCAATTCAATAAAAAAATTCTTTCATTTTAAAAATTATTCTTCAACGAATTGTAGGAGAATTTAAAACTGGTATAAATTAATTTGTTTTTTTACAATCCTTTTACTGAAATTTTTAAAATGTTCTTCAGTAGCGGACGTTTTATCTAATTTTTAACTATTTTTGAATACTAAAACTGTTGTTAAAAACAATTTATTTGCAGCACTGCTAAAATAAAACTGACAAACAAAAATGAGAATTATATTATTAATAGGAACAGGAAGTTTTATTGGGGGCGTTTTCCGATATATTCTTGCACAATTTATTCAAACAAAGTTTCTTTCCACATTTCCTTACGGAACTTTAGGCATAAATATTATAGGAAGTTTCGCCATCGGTCTTATTTTTGCATTAAGCGAAAGAACCAACATGACTCCTGAAATGCGGTTGTTTTTGGCTACAGGAATTTGCGGTGGCTTCACCACATTTTCCGCTTTCACAAATGAAACTTTTAGTATGTTTCGCGACGGACAACTTTTTTATGCCTCTGCTTACATTACTTCCAGTGTTTTATTTGGTGTACTTGCAACATTTTTTGGATACTCACTTCTTAAATTTATCTAATTATGGAAAATAATCCTAATGCTAAATTGCTTCGTATCTTTATTGGTGAATCCGATAAAATAGGTTCTGAATCACTCTATGAAACCATTGTTTTTGAGGCTAAGAAAAAAGGGCTTTCAGGAGCAACTGTAACAAGAGGAATTATGGGTTTTGGAGCAAACAGCAAAATCCACACAGCAAAACTTCTTGAAATCTCTTCTGATCTTCCAATAATTATTGAGATTGTTGATACCGATGAAAAAATTAAAGATTTTACAAAATTTGTTGAAAATTTATTCGAAGAATCAAAATCAGGAGGGCTAATTACCCTTGAGAAAGCAGAAATAATCAGATATAAAGCCAGCAAATAAATTATTTATTAGCTTCAAAAAAATGATGAAGTTCAGAAAAGCAACTAAAGAAGATGTTCCGTTTATTGTTAAAATGCTTGCAAATGACAAACTTGGAAAATTAAGGGAAAAATTTCAAGAACCTTTACCTGAAACATATTACACGGCTTTTGAAATTATTAACTGCGACCAAAATCAGGAATTAATGGTCGTGGAAAATGAAAATGACCCTGAAATTGCAGGAACTTTCCAACTTACCTTTATTCCGTATCTGTCTTATCAAGGAAGATCAAGAGTACAAATAGAAAATGTAATGGTTAGGAATGATTTACAAGGAAAAGGAATCGGACAAAAAATGTTTGAATGGGCAATTGAAAGAGCCAAAGAACGAAATGCACATTTGTTGCAGCTTACCAGCGATAAGCAAAGACCCAGAGCCATTAAATTTTATGAAGAATTGGGTTTTGTAGCTTCTCATGAAGGCATGAAGTTACATTTTAAGTAAAAAAAAAGGTTTACGCTTGCTTGAGTAAACCTTTTTTTAGTTTGTATAAATATTCATTTAAATTCAACTTAAATTTATAATTTATTTAACAAGCAACTATGACAATCCTGAAATTACGCCATTATCATCAATGGTCATGCCCTCAGAAGCTGGAACTCCGGGTAACCCAGGCATACGCATCATTTCACCTAAAATTGGGATTACAAATCTGGCTCCTGCAGCAATTTCAATTTCACGTACCGTTACATTAAATCCGCTTGGTCTTCCTAAAATAGCTTCGTTATCTGTAAATGATTTTTGGGTTTTTGCGATACAAACAGCAAAATTATTAAA
>JBAZGP010000176.1:0-7190 GCA_041652835.1 Lutibacter sp.
TTGAAATTGGAACTTCAGTTGGGTTAGGAACTTCCGTTTTAAGTATTGGAAATCCGGAAGCTGAGATTATTACCCTTGAAGGCTGTGAAAATACCGCGCAAATTGCAAAAGAATTGTTCAACAGTTTTCAATTAAATAATATTCAATTGTATTTGGGAAATTTTGCGGAAACGCTTCCTTCAACTTTAAAAAACAAACCATACGATTTGATTTATTTCGACGGAAATCATCAAAAAAAAGCAACGCTTCACTATTTCAATCTATGTCTTGAAACGGCACATAACAATTCCCTGTTCATTTTTGACGACATCAATTGGTCTCCAGAAATGCAGCAAGCTTGGAATGAAATAAAAAATCATTCAAAAGTCACCGTTTCAATAGATACCTATTTTTGGGGACTTGTTTTTTTCAGAAAAGAACAGAAAAAACAACATTTTATAATTAGAGTTTAAGACTTAATACCAATTAAATATTCAATGAGTATAATATTCATAAAATTAATTACTTTTACGATATGATGAAAATTTATACAAAAACCGGAGATAAAGGCACAACTTCCCTTTTTGGGGGAACAAGAGTGCCAAAACACCATGTAAGGATAGAAGCTTATGGCACTGTAGATGAGCTAAATTCTTATATTGGCTTAATTCGCAGTCAAAAAATTGATGCACGTACCAATGATATTCTGTTGAAAATTCAAAATGAATTATTTACTTTGGGTTCCATGTTGGCAACGCTACCTGAAAAAGAAGTCTTAAAAAGCGGAAAAGAGCGTTTAAATATTCCAAAAGTCACGGAGGAATCTGTTGAACTTTTAGAAAAAGAAATTGATTTTATGAACGAATCTTTACCGCCATTATCGCATTTTATTTTGCCTGGCGGGCACACAACAGTGTCATTTTGTCATATTTCAAGATGTGTTTGCAGAAGAGCCGAACGTATAGCCACGCTGTTAAATGACGAAAACCCACTCAATCCTCAAATTTTAATGTATTTAAACCGGCTTTCTGACTATCTTTTTGTACTGGCACGGAAGTTGACTATTGATACTCAAGCCAAGGAAATTGCTTGGCTTCCTGAGAAAATAAAATAAGTTCTTTTTAATTTTAAAATAAAACAGCAAATAGCTTGCTTTTCTAAGTAAAAAAATTACTTTTGCAAAAATATAATACGAAAAATATATGTATTGGACACTAGAATTAGCATCATATTTAGCGGATGCACCTTGGCCTGCGACAAAGGATGAGTTGATTGATTATGCAATTAGAACTGGAGCGCCTTTAGAAGTTGTGGAAAACCTTCAAGAAATTGAAGATGAGGAAGAAAATTTCGAATCTATTGTTGAAATTTGGCCGGATTACCCCTCAGAAGAAGATTATCTTTGGAATGAGGATGAATATTAAAAACCACACAAACTAAAAAGGTCTCCTGCGAGACTTTTTTTTTGCTTTTAACTTAAATTTAAAACAGAATTAACCGATTTAAAATTAAAAAAATTAACTTTACCAGCTAATAAATAACAAGATCAATTACGTTAATATTAAGCAAAATAATTAAAAAATTTGACACCTAAAATATGAGTATCATAAATTCAGTTCTTAAAGTCTTTGTTGGAGATAAAAAAAAGAGAGATTTAGCATTACTTCAACCAATTGTTGCTAAGGTTAATGCTTTTGAAAATGAAATTTCAAACCTGACAAACGATCAATTACGAGAAAAAACCACTTATTTTAAACAAATTATTGCAGATTCCACACTTGAATTTACTTCAAAAATTCAATCCTTAAAAGACGAGGTGAACGACGCCAATATTGACAGAAAAGAAGATATTTATTCGGAAATTGATGATTTGGAAGATGGGCTATATCAGGCTTCTGAAAAAACCTTAAATGAAATTATGCCTGAAGCATTTGCTGTTATTAAAGAAACTGCAAAACGCTTTACCCAAAATGAAACCCTTACCGTTACTGCAACACCTTTTGACAGAGAGCTATCCGCAACAAGAGATAATATTGCCCTTGAAAACGAAAAAGCCATTTGGGCTAATAAATGGAACGCTCAAGGAAAAGAAGTGACTTGGGATATGATTCCTTACGATGTTCAACTTATTGGTGGATCGGTTTTACATCAGGGTAAAATTTCCGAAATGATGACTGGTGAAGGAAAAACTTTGGTTTCTACCTTGCCTGTTTATTTAAATGCCCTTACCGGAAAAGGAGTTCATTTGGTAACTGTAAATGATTATTTGGCAAAACGTGATGCCGCCTGGATGGGACCAATTTTTGAATTTCATGGGTTAAGGGTAGATTGTATAGATCACCACGAACCCAATTCAGATGCGCGAAGAAATGCTTATAATGCAGACATCACTTACGGCACAAATAATGAATTTGGTTTTGATTATTTACGTGATAATATGGCACATTCACCAAATGATTTGGTGCAACGTCCGCCAAATTATGCTATTGTGGATGAGGTGGATTCTGTTTTAATTGATGATGCGCGTACGCCTTTAATTATTTCAGGAGCAACAGCAAATGCAGATCGCCACGAATTTAACGAGTTAAAACCAAATGTTGACAGAATTGTTACTATCCAGCGAAATTATTTAACCGCTGTTTTGGCTGAAGCAAAAAAATTAATTTCTGAAGGAGATACCAAAGAAGGCGGATTTTTATTGCTTCGCGTTTTTAGAGGATTGCCAAAAAGCAAAGCCTTAATTAAATTTCTAAGTCAGGAAGGCAATAAACTACTCTTGCAAAAAACGGAGAACCATTATATGCAGGATAACAACCGTGAAATGCCAAAAATTGACGAAGAGTTATATTTTGTAATCGATGAAAAAAACAACTCCATTGAGCTTACCGATAAAGGAATTACCTATTTATCTGGCGATGATGGAGATGAAAATTTCTTCATTTTACCCGATTTAAGCACTGAAATTGCCCATTTGGAACGCGAAGACAGTACACCTGAAGTTATAACTGCGAAAAAAGAAGAATTATATCGTGATTACAGCATAAAAAGCGAGCGCATTCACACTATGAATCAATTGCTTAAAGCATACACTTTATTTGAAAAGGATATTGAGTATGTAATTATGGAAGATAAAATTAAAATAGTTGATGAACAAACTGGACGTATTATGGAAGGTCGCCGTTATTCCGACGGATTACATCAGGCTATTGAAGCAAAAGAGAATGTTAAAATTGAAGCCGCAACACAAACTTACGCTACGGTAACCCTTCAAAATTACTTTAGAATGTACCGCAAACTTGCAGGTATGACTGGAACGGCGGTTACAGAAGCTGGAGAGTTCTGGGAAATTTATAAATTGGATGTTATTGAAATTCCAACCAACAGACCATTGGTGCGTGATGACCGTGAAGACTTGGTTTTCAAAACCAAACGCGAAAAATACAATGCCGTTATTGAAGAAATTGTAAACTTGGTAAATTTAGGTCGACCTGTTTTAGTGGGTACAACTTCCGTAGAAATTTCTGAATTGTTAAGTCGAATGCTTAATATCAGAAAAATAAAACACAATGTCTTAAACGCCAAACTTCATAAAAAAGAAGCAGATATTGTTGCTGAAGCAGGAAACTCTGGCATAGTAACTATTGCAACCAATATGGCCGGTCGTGGAACAGATATAAAACTTTCTGAAGAAGTTAAAAAAGCAGGAGGTTTGGCCATTATAGGTACAGAACGCCACGATTCTCGTCGTGTTGACCGTCAGTTACGTGGTAGGGCCGGTCGTCAAGGAGATCCAGGTTCTTCTCAATTTTATGTTTCGTTAGAGGATAATTTAATGCGATTGTTCGGCTCAGAACGTATTGCAAAAATGATGGATAGAATGGGTTTGCAGGAAGGTGAAGTTATTCAACATTCCATGATTTCCAAATCCATTGAACGCGCACAACGCAAAGTAGAGGAAAATAACTTTGGAGTTCGTAAACGTTTGTTGGAATATGATGATGTGATGAATTCTCAAAGAGAAGTCGTTTACAAACGTCGCCGCCACGCATTATATGGAGATCGCCTGCAAGTGGATATTGTAAATATGATTTATGATACTTGCAGCCTTTTAATTAGGGAAAATAAACTTGCGAACGATTTTCAGAATTTTGAATTTGAATTGATTCGTTTTTCTTCCACTACTCCACCTTTTAATGAAGAAGAATTTAAATCAAATACCGAGCAAGAACTTACAGATCAACTTTTTGATGTTGTTTACAAACATTATAAAACAAAATTAGAAAGAAATGCACTAGCTGCTTTTCCGGTAATTAAGGATGTTTATGAAAATCATGGAGATAAATATGAAAGAATTGTAGTTCCTTTTACTGATGGCGTTAAGGAATTGAAAGTAATTACCAATTTAAAAACAGCCTATGAAACCGGCGGAAAAGAATTGGTGACCGATTTTGAAAAAAATATTACACTTGCCATTATTGACGATACTTGGAAAGATCATTTACGACAAATGGATGAGTTAAAACAATCAGTTCAAAATGCAACTTATGAGCAAAAAGACCCGCTGCTAATTTACAAATTTGAATCGTTTGAGTTGTTTAACGGAATGCTGGATACAGTGAATAAAGAAGTGTTGCCATTTTTATTTAAAGGTGAATTGCCTTCCCAAGATGCAACTCGCGTATTACCGGCAAGAGAGCAAAAACGTGAGAAAGTTCAATTGAGCAAAGAAGAATACGGAAATGCAGCGCCAAATGCACAAACCAATCAAACGCAACCGCATGTTGTTGAAACCATAGTGCGCACCGAACGAAAAATTGGACGAAATGAGCAAGTGACCATTAAACACGTATTGTCTGGCGAAAACAAGTCGTTAAAATACAAACAAGCCATTCCTTTAATTCAAAAAGGCGATTGGGTTTTGGTAGAATAATTATAAACACTTTATTCACAGCGATAAATGAAGAATTTTGATTGATGAATATTGAAAATTAATGAATAAAAAAAGCTATCCGAAATGAATTTCGGATAGCTTTTTTTATTTAAACAATAGTAACGTATAACTTTTAACTTCCAATATTTAATATTTAACTTCTAATATTTAACTCCTAATCAATTAATGACTCCCCATTTAAATTAGTAGTAAGCACTTCACTCATATAATCTAAATAAGGTCGCATGGCAGTAAAAGAAGCAGTTACTTCACTTAAAAAGTTTGGTGATAAAACTTCTTCATCAGTAAATGGCCGTTCCACAATAAATTGTTTCAGCCTTATAAATTCAATATTTGGGTGATTTTTATCAAAACCTCTGGGTGCAGATTTTACGGCATTCCCTTGTAATTTTCCAAAATGCTTTTTAAAATTTGGATCATTTACAATGGCTTTGATTTCGGTGGCATCAGTTTCAAATTCCTTTCTAATTCTTAACAAATCTTCTTTGTTGGGTTCCCAAAAACCACCTGCCAAAAAACTTTCACCCGGTCTTATCCGTAAATAATAACCCCCACGCAACTTGTCGGTTGCGCGCGTAAAATGACCGGCAAAATGAGATTTAAATGGCGTTTTATCTGCTGAAAAACGAACATCCCTGTAAATTCTGAAAACTTTCATGTTTTCAATAAGGTCTTGAGTTTTCAGGTTTTCCATTATCAAATTGAAAAACTCTTTAATCTTCTTTTTTTCAGCCTCAAACTCAGATTTATGCTCATTAAACCACTCACGATCGTTATTGGCTTTCAGCAATTTTAAAAAGTCTAAAGTTGTTGTTGAAATTGATGTCATTATTGCTATTAAAATAAATTAAGAATATTAAATATTTGATATAAAATATTAAAAGTTAAAATTATGAAAATCAATGAATTTACAAATTAAAAAACTACGAATATTCTACTTATTACTTTGTACTTTATATTTATTGATGCCTATTTTCTAAAACTTTCACAACATCATTCAGTAAAAATCCTTTTGCCTGCAACAAAATTAAATAATGAAAAAGCAAATCGGCACTTTCATTTAAAAATAAATCGTCATTATTGTCTTTCGCCTCAATCACCACTTCTACCGCTTCTTCTCCAACTTTTTGAGCAATTTTATTGATGCCCTTTTCAAACAAAGCGGCTACATAACTTTTTTCAGAATTACCAGCTTCTCTCCTGCTTTTAATTACTTCTTCAAGTTGTGTTAAAAAACCGTAGGACTGATTATTCAATTCGCCCCAACACGTATCCGTTCCCTTATGGCACGTTGGACCAACCGGATTTACCTGAATTAACAAAGTATCCTGATCACAATCATTTTCAATGGAAACCAAATTTAAAAAATTGCCGCTTTCCTCCCCTTTTGTCCATAACCTGTTTTTGGTTCTGCTAAAAAAAGTAACTTTTTTTGATTCAGCAGTTTTGTCAAATGCCTCTTGATTCATATAACCCAGCATCAACACGTTTTTGGTAATTGCATCCTGAATTATTGCCGGCACCAAACCGTTTTCGTTTTTATTAAAATCTATCTTCATTTTTTTATTTTGTTATTGCAATCTGTTCATTTTTAGTTATTTAACAAAAGATTATTTCACCATTAAATTCCTTATAATGACTATTTTTTATGACAATCTAACTGGTATATTGTATTTTCTCAATACTTTTTTTAAATCTGCTATTTCTATTTCTTTAAAATGAAATACACTTGCAGCCAAAGCTGCATCAGCTTTTCCAATAGAAAAAGCATCAACAAAATGCTGCATATTTCCTGCTCCTCCCGAAGCAATTATCGGGATATTTACCAATTCACTCAAATGAGCCAAAGCTTCATTGGCAAATCCGTTTTTTGTACCATCATGATCCATGGAAGTAAACAAAATTTCACCTGCACCACGTTGCGCCACTTCTTTCGCCCAATCGTATAAATTAATGGCCGTAGGCACTTTTCCTCCCACCAAATGCACTATCCATTCCCCATCAATTTGTTTTGCATCAATGGCAACAACAATACACTGACTGCCAAATCTGGATGCCAAATCATTTATTAATTGAGGATTTTTAACTGCGGAAGAGTTGATGGAAACTTTATCGGCACCCGAGTTTAACAACAATTCCACATCTTCAACAGAAGAAATACCGCCACCGACAGTAAAAGGAATATTTACTTTTTCAGCAACTCGCATCACCAACGAAACAAGGGTTTTCCGCCTTTCTTCAGTCGCAGATATGTCTAAAA
>JBAZGP010000177.1:0-4416 GCA_041652835.1 Lutibacter sp.
TTTAGCAATACTTTATTTGAGCTAAGAAAAGATAAGGGCCTTACCATTGATATGGCTGAAGATTTAATGGGTGATGTTTCTTATTTTGGAACTATGATGGTGTATAAAGGATTGGCTGATGGAATGGTTTCCGGAGCAGCACATACTACTCAACACACCATTAAACCAGCATTGCAGTTTATTAAAACCAAACCAGGAGTTTCTGTTGTTTCTTCCATATTTTTTATGTTATTGGAAAATAGAGTTTCTGTTTTTGGCGATTGTGCCATCAACCCAAACCCAACTTCTGAACAATTGGCAGAAATTGCAATTTCTTCGGCAGAATCAAGCATTAATTTTGGAATAGAACCAAAAATCGCCATGCTTTCTTATTCATCTGGTGCTTCAGGTAAAGGAGATGATGTTGAAAAAGTGAGAAGAGCCACTGAAATAATTAGAGAAAAACGACCAGATTTAAAAGTGGTAGGGCCAATACAATATGATGCTGCAGTTGATGCAACCATTGGAAAAAGTAAAATGCCTGATTCTGATGTGGCCGGAAGTGCAAACGTGTTAATTTTCCCTGATTTAAATACAGGAAACAATACGTATAAAGCTGTTCAAAGAGAAACTGGCGCGTTGGCAATTGGACCAATGTTGCAAGGTTTAAATAAACCAGTAAACGATTTAAGCAGAGGATGTACAGTAGATGATATTTTCAATACTGTAATTTTAACAGCAATACAAGCACAAGGTTTTTAAATAAAACGATTATTACAAATTTTCCCTTATTAGTAAATTATTATTATTAGCGGACAGTATATGTTACCGCTTAAAAATTAAGTTTAAACGCATGAAAATATTAGTTATAAATTCAGGAAGTTCATCTATTAAATATCAATTAATAACGATGCCTGAAGAAGAAGTTCTTTGTTCTGGATTGGTAGAAAGAATTGGCTCAAAAGATGCCGAAATTCACTATAAATCGAAACATACTAAGATTGATGAAATTTTGGATATCCCAAATCATACTATTGGTCTGGGAAAAGTTGTCAATTATTTATTGGATGAAAAAGTGGGTGTTATAAAATCAACTTCAGAAATAGAAGCGGTTGGCCATAGGGTAGTTCATGGAGGAAGTACTTTTTCAAATACAACCATTATCAATCAGACGGTTAAAGATAAAATTAAGGAATTATTTTCTCAGGCACCTTTACACAATCCACCAAATTACGAAGGAATTATTGTTGCAGAAGAACTTTTTCCAAATGCAAAACAAATTGCCGTTTTTGATACCGCTTTCCATCAAACTATTCCGATTGTAGCTTATAAATATGCCATTCCTACCAAATTTTTGACTGAAAATGATATTCGTTTATATGGTTTCCACGGAACAAGTCATAAATATGTTTCCGAAAAAGCCATTGCACATTTAGGACTTAAAAATTCAAAAATTATAACCATTCATTTGGGAAATGGATGTAGTATGACTGCAGTTAAAGATGGAAAAAGCGTAGATCATTCCCTTGGCTTTGGACCGTTAACCGGACTTATTATGGGAACCAGAAGTGGAGATATAGACCACGCCATTATTTTTTATTTGGTTGATAATTTGGGATATTCGTTGGCTCAAGTAAATAAGTTGCTTCTTAAAGAAAGTGGCATGTTTGGTTTAACAGGCTATAGTGATTTGCGAGATATTGAATCGGAAGCGGAAAAAGGAAATGAAGAATGCAAGTTGGCATTGGATATGAATGCTTATCGCATTAAAAAATATATTGGTTCTTATACTGCAGTAATGAACGGATTGGATGCTATTGTATTTACCGCTGGAATTGGAGAGAACTCAAGTTTTATCAGAAAGTTGGTTTGTACAGATATGAACTATTTTGGCATTGTATTGGATGAGGAAAAAAACAATTCAAAATCAAAAGAGCTTAAAGAAATTCAAGCTGAAAATTCAAAAACAAAAATTTTAATTGTGCCAACCAACGAAGAAGTGGAAATCGCAAAACAGTCTTATGAATTGATAAATTAAATTCATTAAATAATCAAAAAAAAAGCATTGAAATTTTTCAATGCTTTTTTTGTAAAAAGTATAATTTATTTAAGCGTACCTGTCATTTCTTCAGGTTTTACCCAAGCATCATATTCTTCAGGAGTAACATAACCAAAACGCACGGCTTCTTCTTTTAAAGTAGTTCCGTTTGCATGTGCTGTATTTGCAATTTCAGCAGCTTTATAATAGCCAATTTTGGTATTTAAGGCAGTAACCAACATCAATGAATTGTTTACCAATTCAGTAATACGTGAGTAATTTGGTTCAATACCTACAGCACAATGCTCGTCAAAACTTGCGCAGGCTTCACCTAATAATCGGGCAGATTGTAAAAAATTAACTGCCATAATAGGTTTAAAAACATTTAATTCATAATGGCCTTGAGTTCCGCCAATTGTAATGGCAACATCATTACCCATAACTTGTGCACAAACCATTGTTAACGCTTCAGCTTGGGTTGGGTTTACTTTTCCAGGCATAATTGAACTTCCTGGTTCGTTTGCTGGAATAATTAATTCTCCAATTCCTGAACGTGGACCAGAAGCCATCATTCGAATATCATTTGCAATTTTATTTAAAGAAACGGACAATAATTTTAACGCACCGTGACTTTCAACAATGGCATCATGTGAAGCCAAGGCTTCAAATTTATTTTCGGCAGTAATAAATGGCAAGCCTGTAAATTCTGCTATTTTTTTAGCCACCAAAACATCATAGCCTTTTGGCGTATTCATTCCAGTTCCAACTGCGGTTCCGCCTAAAGCCAATTCAGATAAATGCGATAAGGTGTTTTTTAATGCTTTTAAACCATGGTCTAATTGAGAAACATAGCCTGAAAATTCTTGTCCCACTGTTAGCGGAGTGGCATCCATTAAGTGTGTTCGACCAATTTTTACCACATCTTTAAATGCTTCAGATTTTGCTTTTAAAGTATTACGCAATCTTTCAATTCCGGGAATTGTGATATCAATAATCATTTTGTAACAGGCAATATGCATTCCTGTTGGAAAAGTATCGTTGCTTGATTGTGATTTATTTACGTCATCATTTGGCTGAATTAATTTTTCGCCTTCACCAATAACGCCTCCTAACATTTCATGAGCACGATTTGCAATTACTTCATTGCAGTTCATGTTGCTTTGCGTTCCGGAACCAGTTTGCCAAATAACCAATGGGAATTGATCATCGAGTTTGCCTTCTAAAATTTCATCACAAACTGCTGAAATAATATCGCGTTTTTTTTCAGAAAGTACTTTTAAATCACAATTTGCGTGAGCTGCAGCTTTTTTTAAGTAAGCAAATCCATAAATAATTTCTAAAGGCATGGAGGCAGAAGGACCAATTTTAAAATTATTTCGGGAACGTTCCGTTTGGGCACCCCAATATTTATCGGCAGGAACTTCAACATTTCCCATGGTGTCTTTTTCTATTCTATATTTCATGTTATTAAGATTTTTTAGATTATTGTATTACAAAGTTACCAATTGTGGTTTTTTAGCCTATCAAAGATGCAGGTTTTTTTTAATTTAATTAGTGAGAAATATCACTTTTAAAAAAAAATAATTTTTTTTGGTAAATTAAAAATAATCACTAAGTTTGTAATTATTAAAAACAACAATCAAATTTATGGATTTATCACAGTTTTCAGGATTTATACTTTTCTTAATCATAATTACCATGGGATTTTGGTTAATGACGTTTTTATTAACCTTTGTAGTTCCTTATTGGTTGTATGGAAATTTGAAAGAAAGTTGGAAATTAAGAAAGGAAGCTAAAGCAGCAGCTAAAAAAGAATAATATATTTAAAATATAGACACAAAAAAAGGCAATTGAAAAATTGCCTTTTTTGTTGTCAAAAATACTTAAAACATTTCTTGTTCTCCGCCACCGTTGTCTTCCTTTTGTGGTCGTTCATTTTTCTTTTTCTGATTAAATCTATACGTAAAATTTAGCATAACTTGTCTTTTTCTCCATTGAAATTCATTTTCTGAAATTGTTGTTTCAGAATAACTGGTTGACTCTCGTTTTCGGGTATTAAGCAAGTCGCTTACATTTAAAGAAAGGGTTCCTTTTTCTTTTAAAATATCTTTGCTGAAGGAAAGATTTACAATAACCATTCCTTTTGTTTCGGATTTTGCAGATTCTGAAGGTCCGCGATACATACCGCTGGTTTGCCAATCTATTTTGCCAGGTAATGAAATCCGTGATTCCAATCGGGTAAACCAGCTGACATTATCAGAGTTATAACTGATATCGTTATAATTTCCCTCTGTAACCGATTTATAAAAGTTGAAACTATTGGTAATTTTCCACCATTTAACTGGATTATAATTGGCGGTAAATTCAAAGCCATACCGGTCTTGTGAACTTAAGTTTAT
>JBAZGP010000177.1:4426-5692 GCA_041652835.1 Lutibacter sp.
TTATGGGCATTGTAATAATTACAAGTGTTAAGTCTGGGTTTAGTTCTGGGTCCGTATCGGGGTTTTGAGGATCATATATGATTGTATTTCCTTTGGAATCTCTCCATTCTTCAGTTATCCCCATTTCAATATTGTTAATAGCATGTTGAAAGTAAACCGATGCGTTCAAAGTTAATTTTTCCCACCGTTTTAAATAGCCAAAATCAAAGGAATTGGTGTAAGTAGGATCTAAATTAACATTCCCTTTTCTAACAGAAGTTTTGCTTAGTCGTGACTCAAACGGATTTAAAAACCAATAGTGTGGACGCCTTAACCTTCTGCTGTAACCCAATGTTATGCTTTCTGATTCGCTAAACTCTAAACCTAAATTTATTGTAGGAAAAAATTCAGTAAAATCTTTATTATAATTTTCATGAGTTTGAATTAAACTAATTCTTCGGTCTGTGTTTTCCATTCGCAAACCAAACAAATATGAAAATTTATTAATTTTATTTCCGTATTGAGAATACAGGGAATAAATATTTTGTTCAAAATCCAGTGTGTTGGAAAAATTGGTGTTGTTGTAAAATTGGTTTGTGTCAAAATCAAATTCTTCAACCAAATAGTCAGAATTTAGCTGATTTAAATTAACATTAAAACCAAGTTCAAATTGTGATTTATCTCCTATTGGCAGCACATAATCACCTTTTAATAAAATATTTTTAGAATCATTGTCAGTTTCGTTTTTTTCCGAGTCATTGATTAGAGATTTGTTGTTTTCAAGACTGTTTTCGTACTGAAAATCAAACGTTAATTTATGTCCATCTTTTTTGAAATCGTGCATAAAGTTCAAAGAATATTCTGTGGTTTTGTCATTTTCATTTTCAACTTCAATCCGTTTATAGGTTTGGGTTAAAACTTTATCTGGATTTAATTCTATGTTTAAATTTGTAGATACATCTTCCCCGTCAGATTCACGATATAGAATACTACCTGTTAAAGAAGTTTTATCCGTCAAAGAATATTCAACTCCAAATCGTGTATTATAATTGTCGTTTTTTCGGTTATAATCTATAGTCTCATTTCTATATTTTATAATGTCTTTATTTTCATTGAAATAAGTGACCTTGCTGCTTGAAGATCCTGGAGCATCTCGGTAATTATAGCCACCGCTTCCAAAATAATTTGCTTTGTTTGTTCTATAATTTAAATTGGCAGAAATTCCATAATTATCGGGATCTCCAGCAGAAGCTGTCATAGAGCCATTAAATCCATTCGCTTTTCCTT
>JBAZGP010000177.1:5702-7175 GCA_041652835.1 Lutibacter sp.
CTTTACGAAGAATAATATTTAGAATTCCGGCAGTTCCTTCTGCATCATATCGTGCGGATGGACTTGTAATAACTTCAACTTTTTCTATGGCGTCGGCGGGCAATTGACGCAATGCGTCTGTGCCGTTTAAGCCAACCAATCCAGATGGTTTTCCGTTTATTAAAATGCGTACATTTTCACTGCCACGTAAACTTACGTTTCCTTCTACATCAACAGAAACAGATGGAACATTGTCCAGCACATCACTTGCAGTTCCGCCTTTTACGGTCATGTCTTTTCCAACATTGTATATTTTTTTGTCCAACCTAATTTCAACAGTGCTTTTTTCTGCAACAACCACAACTTCATTTAAAGATTGTGCATCAACTACCAAGGTAATGGTACCTAAATCGGTATTGCCGGTAATTTCCTTGCTTTTAAATAACTTAGTTTTAAATGAAATAAATTCGATTGAAATATCATAAACACCCTTCGCAATATCAATATTAAATTCTCCTTTATTGTTTGTGATGCCTCCGGTTATAATTTTACCATCTAAAGATTTGATAACAATAGTGGCATATTCTAAAGGTTGTTTGGTATCATTGTCAATAACTTTACCCGTTAAAGTAATTTTTTCAATAGGATTTGGATCTGTATTTGTTGCTCCTAAATTAGGTATGAAAAGGCTAAATAAAAATATAGATATAAATACAATTTTCTTCATGAATGATTTTGTCGTTTGATTTATAGCGCAAAGATAAGTATTGGCCAAGCTCTTTTGTGTTAACTAGTGTTAACGATTGTGATTAAAAGTGAAAGAGCTTTTGAAATAATGTTTAAATATTAATTAGTCATAAGTGCTTTATTATCAATATTTTATTGAGTAAATTAATTAAAAAGCAGAAATGATGTGTGCAAACTTCAATTGCTTAAAACTGTTAAGGAAAGCATAAAATTTATAAGATGGATTTTATGAGTATCGGCGGACGCCCAATTACGGCTTTGCCGTTGTTAATAACAATTGGTCGTTCAATAAGTTTTGGATTTTCAACCATTGCTTTTATAATTTCAGAATCTGACAAATTTTTTTCTTTGTAATTTTCTTTCCAAATTGTTTCATTTTTCCGAACCAAATCAATAGGAGAAATATCCAATAATTTTATAATTTCAATCAATTCATCTTTTGAAAGTGGCGTTTCTATATAATTGATAATTTCAAAGGGTAATTTAGATTCCTTTAAAATAGCCAAACCTTCTCGGCTTTTACTGCAACGCGAATTGTGATAAATTTTCATGAATTTATTTTTTAAAAACTAAAATTAGTAATTTGGCGTGATATCTTTTTTATTAAAATCTATTTTCCGGTCTTTTTGACTTTGGTTAAATCGGTAAGTAAAGGACAATAATATTGTTCTGTATTTATTTTCGATTAAACTTTTAGAAAAATAGTTGGTATTAAACCGATCTCTATCAGTTTTTTCCGATTTAAAA
>JBAZGP010000178.1:0-7147 GCA_041652835.1 Lutibacter sp.
GGTGGAGCTGATCACCGGCAAATAAAGCCAGCCTGGGCTTATACCGGCGACAATAAATAAAATAGGAGAAGGAAAAATGGGAAATAAGGAAATGGAAACATACATTATCACACAAGGAACTGGAGCAGGAGACACGGCAGTCGAATCCTCTCTATATTAGATGAGGACGGAAATGAAGTTACCCGCAGACCGTGGGTAGGTTGCACATCTGAAATAGAAGACCAGGAAGACCCCATTGATTTTGGCTCTTTCGGCTATTATGCTGATTGGACTGATTAATCCTTTTATGCCTGCCTCGACAGCGGGGCAGGGGCTACGCTCAACCTGAATAAATTAAAGGAGAATAGGAAAATGGTAATCAGGCTAATTGATAGGCAAGAAAAGGAAAGCACTAGACCCGGCAAGTATGACTACAACTTGATACTCGATACAAATGACCCTCGCAGTCATTACGGAATGGGTGTATTGAGGATACCAAAATCACTGAGAAAAAGGCTCAAAATAGATATACTTGACGGCATAACATTTACAAAAAATCTGAATGGATATTTCGGTTGGACTATTGAAACGGATGATCCTGACAAGGTATGCCAAGCCCTCGGTATACCAACAGGACATCCCGGTATAATTAAAATTTAATTATAAATAAGTCCAGCCGGGGACTGTACCGGCAAAGAGGATGAAATGAAGATTTCAAGGTTGATAAAAAGATTCTTAAAAAAAGTTGGTCTGGTAACTCTAGGGGATTACCAGACCTTAGAAAAAGCCTATGAAGGGTACAGCGTTGCACTAAGTAAGGCTTTAGAAAACAAAGCCTTACTTAGCTTTGTTATATTTGACGCCGGATTGCAATTTCCGGACACGTCAAAAGGATGGGTTTTGCCTCATCCTGAAATTGAAAATTATCCTTCGCCGGTGGAGCTGATCACCGGCAAATAAGGAAAGGAGGAAAAAATGACAACGTGGACAGGACTAAGGTGCACGTATTGCCGAAAGATATTCGGCATCTTAATACCTACTTCCGACGCCAAAAAAGATTTGGCGGATAGAAAGAAGATGGGGAAAAAACCATGCCCAGCCCATGACCCCAAACACAGCTTGGATGAAGTTGATTTCATCCAATACGAAAATTAATTAAATCTCATCTCTGGCCGGTGGAGTCAATCACTGGCAAGAATAAAGATAGGAGAAGAAAATGTCATTTACATCAGTTTTGAAAAAAGAGATTTGCGGGAGAATGCCTGTCTGGGCAGAATATCCGCCCAGATATTTTCATTCTCCCCTGGGAGGAAAACCCTCCTTGCATGCACTATTACCACCGCCAACCCGGAAGGTATATACATCCTTCTGGGGTGGTGCGTCTGGCTCATGGTATTGGTCAGACGCCGATAAAAACCATCCGGGGTATTTTTCCCTCCATACGATTGGAGGAAACTTATACTGGGGTGCAGGCAGAATGGTCTGGACTGCATACACAGTGTTCTCTTCCCAACAACTCCCATTTTGTTGGGAAGGAATCGAATTCGTCAAGGATGCTATTAGAGTAATAGCATCCAATGTGTATGGGGCAAGAGGGCAGAAGTATATCATCATTCCGGAGGATGAGCTCCTGCCTTGTGGGGGATTATTGGGAGGTATTCCCTTGCCTCTTAAATCAGATCATCGGTAATGCAGCCAGCCGGGGCTAATACCGGCGAATAAAGATAGGAGAAGTAAAAATGGATTACTTATTGTTAACAAAAAAATGGGGGGAATTAAGTTCCCCCCAGCGTTGTAATGCTGTCAAGGAAGCAAAAAAAGCAGCTGTCGAGGAAGCTCAGTCCGACAACGGTGCTGCTGGTGGTGTGGAGCAGATGACTGCTAACCAGCACGTCTATTACACCCGCATCGTCGATGCGGGGTTTCAGCAAGAACTGATCGACGAAGATACCGACAACGAGTGGCGGTATGGCGATCATTCCGATGATCCACGAGTAATCGCATTTTGTGAATCGTGGGGAAAATATCAAAAAGAACAACTCGATGAGGCTATAGATGTAGCCTCAGGAATCGCCCGCGAAATGCTAGAAAAGGGCGAAACTGTGCATGATACTTTTGAACATGTCAAAAAAGTCATGCACCCAAATAAATAATCCCTCGATACCCTGCCGGTGGAGTCGATCACCGGCAACTAAATACAAACGCTTTAAAATCTCAAGTCAGAGTAACAGCGAGCGATAAGCCGTGATGACCTGATTGAGTAAGGAATACACATAATGGAAAATAACAACGGAAAAACTATCGAAGTCAAAGTATCCTACAATGCAAGCCAGGAATGTCAAAAACAACTAATTAAAGATGGTCGCTCTGGAGTTCAAGAACAAAGCTATTTAATCACTATGCCGATTGAAGCATTGTCTAAGTTACCGATTGTTATTGATCGAAATGGTAAGCCTGAATTAACCTTGAAGGAAATACACTACAACGTATCTCTTAGTTGGGAAAAACCAATACAAAGTACTGAATCTTTTTTTGGTGGTGAATGCCATTGTTGCAAACAATCAATGCACGGAACGTATCTTTCACAACCAGTTTATACCTATGAAGATGTACTTGAAGTTTTCAATGGTAATCAAGTACGCAAAGAAAAAGTTGAAGCAATTTTGGCGCAACAAATCCAAATGAAGGAACTTGAACAAAAAATCCGGCAAGAAGTTACTCAAGAAGTCACACAAAAACTTGAACGGAATTATGCTAACGCCTTAGACAAAGTTAGTAAAATTAAAATAGTAATTACCGGAAAAACTAGGGTAAGGACTTCTCAAATTCAAGATATCTTAAACTAAAAACTTTTTAATTCTTACCTCTCCATGTTAGCCTATGAGTTTTTATTGCTAGAAATTCGTAGGCTAAATTGGATAGATAAGTTAAAATAAAATTTGGAGCGTGAAAAAATGCTAGAAGTAATTGCTATTTTTATTTTGGCGATGGGCTGGCTACTTTTTGAAACGGATTGTTTACGTGTTCGCTTACATTATGGCTATAAGTCTAAGGTTTACTTACTACCTGCGCCAAAACCTATTCTTATGTTACCAGTGGCTAAAAATCGTTATTCACTTTCAATGACTATGGCCGAATGGAAACAATACGAACAAGATTATGCCTACACCTTAGAACAAGAACGAGCCACTCGTGCAAAACAACAGGCCGAAAACAACCGACACTATTGTCCTATCTGTAAAAAACACTTTGATGTTTATGTAAAAACCAAAACATTCTCAATCGGTAATTCAACTTTTACATTAACCGGATGCCCTGATTGTATAACAGAACGTGTTGATGAAGTTACAAAAATTCAAACTGCAAAACATAAACCAAAAATAATCGAGCCACAAAACGATAGTAAGCCCACTGGTAAAAGATTTTGGGAATGGGATGAAGCGGAATATCCACATACCATAGAACTTGAAGTTAATGGTCAAACTATATCCTTTAATGGTAATTATAAATCCGGTTGCATAAAACAATTCGTAAAAACAAATAAAAATAAATTTGGAAGTGAGGTATAAAAATGGATTGCTATAATTGTGACAAGCAAAAAACTTGCGGCATATTAAAATACAATCAAACAGCAAACATGGGATGCTCTTATCCTAATGGAATATTCTATCGTAGAGCATGTGAATATATGGGCATAGACCCTGATAATAACCCGAATTACCTTTGTGAAAAATCAAGACAATCAAAGATGATTGAAGTATAAGGAGTAAAAATATGAGTAAACCTATTCCATTTAATGAACGAAAATATGAATTAACACAATCAACAATGCAATATAAATATCGTGGTGGACTTTGGGCTTTTTGGTCTTATGGTTATAACGATTTTGTACGAACACAAAAAGGCATAGTAATAACTGGTAACGATGACAAATCTTTAATCGCAAATGTAAAAAGTTATTATCCTAATTTTATAAAATAAGGAGTAAGAAAAATGGAACTTGACGAATCGTTGAATAGAATAATAAAACATACAACCGAAAAAGATATCATACACTACATCGATAATAATAACTTATGTTCGTCTGATAATGGCGGATGCTGGCTTACACCTGAAAAATATTTTCACCTTTTAGACTATTATCCAAACTTTTTCACAATCATTTGGCTTGTGCAGCATAACGTTATGGCAACTTCTAAAGGTTGTAATATCGGCAGTAATTTATGGCAACCTTATAGAAGCAAGGTTTTAAGTAAATTCGGAGTAAAAAAATGAATTTAATCGAATACCACGAACAATTATCTAAAGATATCACAGCCGGAAAAATAAAACTATGTGAGTATTGCAAAGGTGTCATTGGAGACTGGTATTGTGACATAGATGTTTTAATGAGTAAACCTCATTGGAAAGATATCCCATGCTTTGAAAATAAATTCAATTCATGCACATGTAAAATAATCAAAATATAAGGAGTAAAAAATGCCACCAAAGAAAATTTATGACATATATCGTCATGTTATTTTATACACAAAGAGTAGATATGCAAATTCGCATAATGAACTAAACGATTTACGCACTTTAATTGCAAGATACGATGGGTTAGAACAAGAAAATGAAAACCTTATAGATGATTTTAAAATTTATATGATACTTGTTAATACTCTTTGTGAAATAGCCGACAATGAAGCGATACGTAAATTACTTTATAATTTTTTCTACAAACCTTTATCTAAGCCTGAACCATTAATCATTGAAAAGGCCATTTATGAAATGACGCAAATTCTTAGTGTAATAAAAGTCCGTCAAGGCGATGAAATTTTATTAGACTTAGGTGAACCTGATTATAAACTACTACCTAAACATCCAGAATATTTATAACAAAGGAGCGTGAAACTTTGGAAGATGAAATTTGGGTTTATCCCTTCGGTGAACCAGAAGATGATGAAGATGATGAATAAATTTTAAGGAGTTTGCAAAATGGAAACGAAGGAAATGACAGTAAAAGAATTTTTAACTTATCTATCAACAGGTAATACTTCAACGGAATATGATGAAAAATATATGACTATTCTATTGCATCGTTGTGGCTTTAAGCAAGCCGTAATAACGTGTGGTATAGTCTACCTTGAAGGACAAGGCTCTAATGATTGTCCACCAATGAGTATTAATCAAATAGCTCAAGAAATTTTAAAGAGGCAATAAAGAAATGAAAACACGAGAAGAAGTTGAAAAATTAAAACAGAATTGGCTTAACGACACTTGTTGGGATATATATGGTACTGAAGGCTTTGAAGATTATAAAGATGAACTAAGAATTTATCAAAAAAATTGTGAGGATAGATGGAAAGCTGCAAAAGAAAAACACCATGATTTTCTTGCATCTAAAACTTGCCCTATGAAATTAAATAATTCTAGTGGCAGTTTCGGTTGGAATTGTGAAGTTGAAAAGTGTGCATGGTGGAATAATGAAAAAGAAAAATGTGGAGCAATATTATATGAATAGCACAGAATGGGATAAAAGAGGTTGGTCAAAATTCCAAAATCCATCCGGTGAAATGGTAAGAAAGAAAACCTATGAACGAAGTTTACCGGATTGGGCTAACGCTGTGCCTAATTGCATCAAAGATCGAAAAATTTTGGCGCAAGTTTTACAAGTCCCATTTGAAGAATTGCTTGGGGACTTATGTATAACAGTTGATATTACAAAGTATAAACAAGATACAAGACGTTATCATTTGAAAAAGTATAGGAGATATTTAAAAACAAAATGACACTAACTGAAGGACTGATTGTAATAGTGGTCTGGATTATCTGTGTTATTATTTATGGATTAATTCCAGACAAGAGAAAAATTAAAAGGAGATTTTAAGAGATGGAAAAAATAACACTGGAAGAAGTCGTACAAGTATTAATCAATCAACTTGAATCAAAATTAGCCCGTATTGCTTTATGTGCAGAATCAGGATTAAGTACATTTTCACTTGAAAATGATTGTAAGGCATTGGCAAGCAAAATTAAAAATTCAGTTGAAATGTTCAGTGGATTAGATATTTATAAAGGGGATAATAGTAATAAACTATATTCACCACAAAATAATATGAACGACATGGAATTAACAAGATACGCATGGCTTTGTAAAAAATGTGGCAAAACTCAACTGGAAGTCCATAAGTTTGATGGTGAATATTTTGTTGAAATTAACAACGGTTTATTCGTTAAACTTTATGACATTCCTGAACAAATTTTGCCCCAATTCAAAGTAAAACTTGATGGTAATACTTTAATGGGCATCCGATCAGATTTAGTTGCACAATTACCTAGTAGCGTACAAAAACTATTGGGTAATAGCGAAGAATAAAATAAAAAGGAGTATTATAATGGTAAAAATAATAATAACAAAAGTAAGTAATTGCCATGAATGTAAGTATTGCAATATACCTTTGATTGGAGATTTTATTAAATACGATCAGTGTACTAATATTTATAAAAATGGGGCTTACTGTGATTGAAGAAAAATAGACGATTATAACAAAATTCCAGATTGGTGTCAATTACAAGATATATAAATCATTGAAAATTAAGATAACAATAATAAAGTAAAGGAGTTTTAAATGAACAATCAAGTAACCACAATGGAAAGACCAGTAGCAACAGCCTTACAAACTATTTGTACTAAGGATGGTATGCCTGTTATTTTAGGCAAGGTTTTAACACCACTTGCCCCTCAGTTGGGCAATTTAACGGTTATCCATCCAACGACTAATGACCCTGTACTCGTTAGCGATAAACTAGGTACTATCGCTGTCTGGTTTACATTCTAAAACATTATTCTCTCACAGAGTGCGATAGGCTTTAAATTAGCCTACCGCTAAACTTTTTTTAAAATCTTAAACAAAAGAGGAAAGACTATGAAATATACTTTAGGTAAACCATGCCTCTATGACCCTACAATCCCTTGCAATTTCTCAGATAGTTGTAAGGGTTGTAAAATTAGACGACAACAATTCTCAATAGAATTTGGTAAAACAAAAGTAAGGAGTAAAAAATAAAATGAAAAACCCATTATCAGGATATACTTATAGTTGGGATATGGAATTATTTAATCAGTTGGGCTTAAAACCTTTTGAAAATATTGAACATCAACATGAATTTTTAGTTGGTGAAGTTA
>JBAZGP010000179.1:0-7124 GCA_041652835.1 Lutibacter sp.
TACTTCACCCAATATCTTTGTGTTAATAGATGAAGGACACCGCAGCCAATACGGTACATTTAATGTAAAAATGCAAAAGGTATTTCCAAATGCCTGTTTTATTGCTTTTACAGGCACTCCATTAATGAAGAAGGAAAAGAGTACCGCCAATAAATTTGGAGGTATTATTGATGTATATTCTATTACTGATGCAGTAGCTGATAAAGCAGTAGTTCCTTTACTTTATGAAGGAAGACATAATTTGATTGAGGTGAATGATAAACCTCTGGACACTTTTTTCGATAAGATATCCGAACCGCTTACACTTTATGGTAAAGCAGCATTAAAAAGAAAATACAGTACAGCCAATCAGCTAAACAAAGCGGATCAGGTAATTTATGCCAGAGCTTGGAATATCAGCGAACATTTTGAAGATAATATACAAGGAACAGGCTTCAAAGGGCAATTGGTTGCTCCCAATAAAACCACTGCTATTAAATATAGAGAATACATAAAAGAAATTGGGAAAGTTAGTTGTGAGGTGTTAATATCTGCTCCAGACACAAGAGAAAATTATGAAGATGCTTTTGAAGAAAATGAAGATGTCGTATTGAAGTTTTACAAAGCAATGATGGATAAATATGGAAATCAAAAGAATTACGAAAAATCAGTAATCAGTGCTTTCAAAAAACAAGAAAAACCTGAAGTAATTATTGTGGTTGATAAACTGTTAACTGGTTTTGATGCACCTAATAACCAGGTATTATATATTACTCGAAGTTTAAGAGAACATACTTTATTGCAAGCCATTGCAAGGGTAAACCGAGTGGCGCCCGGAAAAGAATATGGTTTTATTATCGATTACTTCGGTAATTTAGAAAACCTGGATAAAGCACTTGATACCTACAGTGGATTAAATGATTTTGAACAAGAAGAATTAGTGGGTACAGTAATAAACATCAATAAGGAAATAGAAAAATTGCCACAAGCACATAGTGAATTATGGGATATTTTTAAAACCATAAAAAACAAATACGATGCAGAAGCCTATTCTGAACTATTGAACGATGACAGCATTAGACATCCATTTTATGAAAAGTTATCGGCCTTTGTGCGTTTGTTCAAATTAGCAATGGCATCAATAGCGTTTAATGATAGCAGCAACGAAAAAACAATTGACAAATATAAAAAGGACAGTAAATTTTTCTTGCAATTAAGAGTAGATGTAAAGCGCCGATATTTTGATGATTTGGATTATGCAGCCTATGAACCACAGGTACAAAAGTTAATAGATAAGCATATTACAACTCAGGGAGAAGTTTTAAAAATAACAGAACTGGTAAATATTTTTGATAAAGAAAAAAGGGAAGAAGAAGTAGAAAAAATAGTTGGGAAAGCAGCAAAAGCAGATCATATTGCAACACGTACCATAAAAGCAATTAATGTTAAGATGAATGAAGACCCAATTTTCTATAAAAATTTATCTACATTAATTAGAGAAGCTATCAATGATTATCACCAGCACCGCATAGATGAAGCATTATATCTACAAAAAGCCAAAGAATATGAAAATCAATTTCTTACAGGCAAACAGAACAATGTTCCGAATAAGATCCAAGAAAAGCCAAATGCGATTGCTTTTTACAATTTAATAAATGCGGTTTTAGAAAATAGTTTCAAAAACACTTCAGAACCAAAAGAAGTACAAGCTGATACCGCATTGGAGGTAGAATATTGTATAAAGCATATAGTTTATGAAAACGACACCCTTATTATTGATTGGCAAACCAATACTGATATTGAGAAAACAATAAAGAATAAACTGGATGATTTGCTTTTTGAAAAACAACAACAATATGATATCCAATTTTCATTTGATAAAATTGATGAATTGATAGAAGAAGTTATCAAAATTGCCAAATTAAAATACATTTAATGCTCCATTCAATTCAACATATTAATTACGGTAGCAAGAGTATAGCATACAAATTAAGTTTTGCCACAAGAAAGACATTAGGTATTAAAGTGTTGCCAGATGGCTTCGTAACTGCAGTAGCTCCAAATGGGGCAAGTCTTGTTGAAATTAATAAAAAAGTTAAAGCCAAAGCTAAATGGATATTAAAACAACAGGCGTTTTTCTATAATTATATGCCTAAAACACAAAAAAGAAATTTTGTAAGCGGAGAAACACATCTATATTTAGGAAGGCAATATAAATTAGAAATCTGTAAAGATAATTTCAATGAAATTAAGTTATACAGAGGAAAAATGATAATTACAACTAAAAAAATCAATTCCGAATATTTAGAAAAACAACTAAACAAATGGTATAAGGAAAAGGCTATTGTTTTATTTGAAGAATTAGTACTAAAAGCATTAGAAAAGTTCGCTAAATACAACTTAGAAAAACCAGAAATTGAAATCCGCCAAATGGAAAAGCGATGGGGTAGTTGCACAAAATCAGGTAAAATAATTCTAAACACCGAATTAGTCAAAGCCCCAAAAGGAAGTATAGAATATGTTGTAATTCATGAGCTATGTCATTTAGTACATCATAATCACAACAAAGCATTCTATGAACTCCAGGAAAAAATAATACCCGATTGGCAAAAATGGAAAGAAAAATTAGAATGGGTTTTATCTTAATCAGAAACTGTTATATTTGGATAGTTAACCATAGAAACTTTAATTGAACAAAGAGTGTAACCTCAAAAAATTGAGCCTCGAGAATTATGTTTGCACACTTTTTGGGGTAGTGTCTTTTTGTAAATGCTTTTTAAATTTAAACACCATGTATTTTTGAAAGAATTAGGTTAGCAGTTTATTAAAATTTCAAATCGTATGCAAAAAAGTATCCAGTATTAAGTTTTTTTCTTCTTTATTATACTATGTACAATTTTTTAAAAAGATTATAATTCCTTTCCTTTTTTTCTTTTCCAATTTTCGAATTCAACCAAATTAGCTGCATTTGTTGGTGGATATAAACCTATAACAGTTTGCCCTTCATTCACTTTTTCTAACACAAAATCTTCAAATATGGTCATTTCAAGACATTCATTAGCAACTTCATCAACTATTTCTGCAGGAATAACCATCACTCCGTCATCATCACCCACTAAAATATCACCTGGAAAAACCGCAACATCGCCACAACCAATAGGTACATTAATATCCAATGCTTGATGCAAAGTTAAATTTGTAGGGGCAGATGGTTGTTGATGGTATGATGAAAAATTTAAGGCAGCAATTTCTGCGGAATCTCTAAAACCTCCATCTGTTACAATGCCAGCACATCTTCTTACCATTAATCTGGTTACTAAAATTGAACCAGCTGAGGCTGCACGTGCATTGTTTCGACTATCAATGACTAATATGGCACCTACAGGACATTCTTCAACCGCAACTCGTTGCGGGTGTTTTGGATCTCGAAATGCAGTAATAGGATTTAAGTCTTCTCTTGCAGGAATGTATCTTAAAGTAAAAGCTTCTCCAACCATTGTTGGTTTTCCTAGTTTTAAGGGCTTTACATTTTGAATAAATTGATTTTTTAAGCCTCTTTTAAATAAGCAAGTTGCAATTGTTGCGGTACTTACTTTCTGTAGTTTTATTTTAGTAGTTGTAGATAATGTGCTCATTTTATGTTAATTTTAATAGAAAGACATTGTTTAATAAACAAATATATATATATTTGGTAAACCAAAGTGGTAAACCAATTAATATTTTTAGATTTTGGCACCTTTAAAAAGAAGAAATTTTGTTAAGTTAGCTGTCTTGTCAGCTGGTTCCATCCCTTTTCTGGGTTATCCTAAAAACCTATTTGAAACAATAGAAACAGATGATAGACTTTCGGTAAGTATTTTTTCAAAACATCTACAATTTTTAGACTACCAAGCTCTTGGTGAAATTGCAGCAGATTTAGGATTTAACGGTGTAGATTTAACTGTTAGACCCAAAGGCCATGTGAGTCCGGAATCCGTTAAAACCGATTTACCTAAAGCAATTCAAGCTATTAAAAACGGTGGATCAAACTGTAATTTGATTACAACGAGCATTGAAAACCGAAATAATCCACTTGATTCTGATATATTGAATACTGCATCAAAGTCTGGCGTAAAGTATTATAGAACCAACTGGTTTAAATACCCTGAAGGACAATCTATGACTGAAGCTCTAATTGGCTATCAAGAACAAATTAAAGAGCTTGGAATTTTAAACAAAGAACTTGGAATTGTTGGCTGTTATCAAAATCATGCAGGAACAGATGTCGGTGCATCATATTGGGAAATGAAGAAAATACTTGAAACGGTAAATCCTGATTATTTTGGAGCGCAGTATGATATTAGACACGCGATGGTTGAAGGGGGTAATTCATGGGTAAATGGTTTAAAATTATTGCAACAAAATATTAAAGTTATTGTTTTGAAAGATTTTAAATGGGGAAAAGTTAATGGGAAATGGGAAGCTATAAATGTGCCAATTGGCGAAGGAATGATTGATTTTGATACTTATTTTAAGTTATTAAAAAAATACAAATTAAAACCGCCAGTATCTCTTCATTTGGAATATGATTTAGGTGGTGCAGAAAAAGGGAATCAAACCCTTTCAGTAGATAAAAAAGTGGTATTTGATGCTATGAAAAGTGACCTCAATAAAGTTCAACGCTTATGGCAAAATGCCTGATAATTAAATATTTTTTACAAACATGCATTTGCAATCTAAAACAAACCTTATGAATAGATATCTTATCATATTAATCTTAACACTCTCCTTGGTTTCTTGCCAAGGTAAATTAGAATCCAATACATTAATAGTTAATAATTCAAGTGAATTACAGGATGCGATATCCAAGGCACAAGCGGGTGATAACATTACAATGGCGAATGGAATTTGGAAAGATGTACAAATTAAATTTTACGGAAAGGGCACCAAGGAAAAACCAATCGTTTTAAAAGCGGAAACAGCAGGAGAAGTTTTTATTGAAGGCGCTTCGAATTTGAAAATTGGCGGAAACTTTTTAGAAGTTAGCGGCTTGTATTTTAGAAATGGTTATACACCTTCAAATACAGTTATTGAATTTTTATTGGATTCGGTAACTTTTGCCAACAATTGCAAAGTTACCAGTTGTGTTATTGAAGATTTTACACAACCCAATAAAGAGGATACCGATCATTGGGTCGAATTTTGGGGAAGAAATAATGAATTAAGTAATTGTTATATTGCTGGAAAATCAAATTTTGGACCAACAGTTCGTGTATTTTTAAAAGGAAATGAACATATCAATAACCATCATAAAATAATAAACAACCATTTTGGACCACGACCAAGAAAAGGTGGACCTCATGGAGAAACTTTACAAATTGGAGATAGTGAAACCTCCATGTCTCCATCGAATACCATAGTTGCTAATAATTATTTTGATCGTTGTAATGGAGAAGTTGAAATTATTTCGAGTAAATCAAATAATAACGAGTTCAGAAATAATATTTTCTTTGAATGCGAAGGATCTTTAGTACTTCGTCATGGAAATTATGCAACTATTGATGGTAATATTTTTATAGGGAATGACAATTCAAACTTTATTGGAGGTATTCGTGTCATAAACACAGGGCATTGGATAACTAATAATTATTTTTATAAAATTAATGGTTCCGAATTTAGAAGTGCGTTGGCAGTGATGAACGGTATTCCAAAGTCGCCTTTAAATCGATACAACCAAGTTACTGATGTTGTGGTTGCTTACAATTCGTTTATAGATTGTAAATCGCCATTAAATTTTAGCGTAGGTTCAAATGTTGATAAAAGCGAGGTGTTACCCGCTTCAGAAATTCGATCTGCCAGACCAGAACGTACAATTGTTGCCAATAACTTAATTTACAATGAAACGAATGGAGAGTTTCCAATTATAAATTATGATAAGGTTGATGGCGTAATGTTTAAAAACAATATTTTAAATAGTGAAAATAAAAGCGAAGTTAAAAGTGACGGTTTAATCACCAAGAAATTTGAAATGAATAAACTGTCGGATTGGTTGTATGCTCCAACTCAAAACGATAATGAAGTTTATGCTGGTTTTGATTTTGAAACCATAAAAACTGATTTATTTGGAAATGATAGAACAAAATCTAATAGTATTGGAGCAATCACTTTACCTATAAACAAAGAGAAAATCAACATCAATAAAAAAGCATACGGGCCAACTTGGTTTAACGCTGAAAAACAACCAGATGCTAAAAACACTATTGAAATTGCAAGTTCTAGCGATTTAATTGAGGGTTTGAAGAATGCAAAATCTGGAGATATCTTATCGATGAAAGCTGGAGTTTACGAACTAAATCAATCTTTAATAATTGATAAAAAAATAACCATAAAATCGGCTGATACTACTTCAAAAGCAGTGCTTAATTTTGTTGGCAACTCACAAGGTTCAGCATTTCAAATGCATCCAAAAGGGAATTTAATTTTGGAAGGAGTTATAGTGACTGGTAATTCAAATCAAGATGCTGTTGCAACACTTGAAAAAAATATGTCGAGTGCTTTTAATTTGTGGATAAAAAATGCTGAAATCAGCAATTTTAAAAGCGTTTTAAAAGTATCAAAAGGTTCGTTTGCTGATACGATTTCAATTGCAAATTCAACTATAAAAAATTGTATCAATGGAATTCAATTGGCAGAAGAAATAGAGGATAAAGGAGATTATAATGCAGAGTTTGTTTTCATTAAAAACTCGAAGTTTGAAGCAGTTCAAAAAAATGTACTTAATTATCATAGAGGTGGTTATGATGAATCTACTATTGGTGGAAATTTAGAAGTTACCAATAGTGAATTTATCAATTGTGGAAAGTTAGAAGAAACAGGAATTTTATTGAAATCAAGCGGGATTGTTAATGTGACTATTTCGAACAACAAATTTTCTAACAATCCAGTAAAATTAATTGCTATTTTATGGGGAGAAAAAGGGCAAAAACCTGTGGATAATTCAATTTTGAATTCTGGGAAATTTGAAATTCAACAAAACCTGAAATTGAAGTTAATGTATTGATTTTTATTTAAAAGTTTAAAAGTTTAAAGTTTAAAGTCAGGGCAAAATCATACTTTTTTTAAATATAAAATGATTTATTTACTTGATTTTTAGTTGTTTAAGTTAT
>JBAZGP010000180.1:0-7068 GCA_041652835.1 Lutibacter sp.
TCTTTGCCTATTGTAACGGCTTTTATTCTTGGTTTGATGACGGCAATCAGCCCATGTCCGCTGGCCACCAACATTACTGCCATAGGCTTCATCAGCAAAGATGTGGAAGACAGAAGGCGTGTATTTATCAACGGACTCATATATACCCTGGGCAGAGCGATAACCTACACGGGATTGGCCATTATTATTTTTGTCGGTGCCGATCAGTTTGAAGTCTCCGGCTTGTTTCAAAAATATGGAGAAAAGGTGATTGGCCCGCTTTTAATTGTTATCGGTTTGCTGATGCTCGATGTGCTCAGGATAAAATTTCCAGGTGTAGGCAATCTAACACAAAAATTTCAAAACCAATCAAAACATTCGTACTGGGATGTGCTGATTCTGGGCGTTGTATTTGCACTGGCTTTTTGTCCATATAGCGGGGTACTTTACTTTGGCATGCTGATCCCCATGACGGTTAGCAGTGCTTCGGGCTTGTATCTGCCCATTGTTTTTGCCATTGCCACCGGAATACCGGTAATCATCTTCGCATGGCTGATTGCCTATACCGTTTCAGGGGTCGGGAAGTTGTATAACAACCTCAAAACATTTGAAATCTGGTTCAGAAGGGTCATCTCTGTGCTATTTATAGGTGTGGGCATTTACTACATTATTCTCATCTTTTTCTAATTGATCATGTTCCGCTTTTGGCGAACGACAAAATTGTTTAACAATGGAAACAAATAAAGAATTCAAGATACTGGCATGGATTGCAGCCGTTTTTTTGTTCGCCTATTTTTTGCCTGTCGAAAATGGCAGGTTTCAGGAAGCCGTTCTGGCGATGTTCGACCTAACCAAATGGTATGCCCGTGAACACGTGATTTTATGCCTGTTGCCCGCCTTTTTTATTGCCGGTGTAATTGCCGTTTTTGTCAGTCAGGGGGCCGTAATGAAATATTTTGGAGCAAGGGCAAAAAAATGGCTGGCTTACACGGTAGCGGCCGTTTCAGGAACCGTTCTGGCTGTTTGCAGTTGCACCATATTGCCACTGTTTTCGAGTATTCACAAGCGGGGTGCAGGTCTTGGACCAGCCATTGCCTTTCTTTATTCGGGACCTGCCATTAACATTCTGGCCATTATACTTACGGCCAGGATTTTAGGCTTCGAGATGGGTGTGGCAAGGGTTGTTGGCGCGGTGATGTTTTCAGTAGCCATCGGCTCGTTTATGGCGCTCATTTATCGCAAAGAGGAAAAAGCAAAACGCATAGAGCAATTAAATTTCCCCATAATTGAGGAGAAAAGACCCATGTGGCAAACCTCTTTACATTTTTTTACACTGGTGTTAATTTTGGTTTTTGCCAACTGGGGCCAACCAGCCGCGGATGAAACCAGTGGGGCATGGTACTGGATTTGGTTTCATAAATGGCATATAACTTCCTTTTTTAGTCTGGTATTGGTTTACTCCCTGATATTTATTCTAAAAATCAAATGGCAGTACGTAACACTGGTTGCCGTTGCCACGGCAATTGCCGCTTTTGCCGCCAGTTCACCGCTCATACCCGTTGTGATTGCCATAGCCGGTTTAAGCATCATTACTTTAACCGACAAAAAAAATCCCGACAACAAAGAATGGACACTCTCCACTTGGGACTTTGCTAAACAAATCATGCCGTTACTGGCTGTCGGGGTACTGGTAGCAGGATTTCTGCTGGGATCGACACACGACGACACAGCCATGGCGGGCATGATCCCCAACGAATGGGTTGTCAACCTGGTTGGGGGAAACTCGGTTTTTTCAAATTTTTTCGCTTCAATAGTCGGTGCATTTATGTATTTCGCCACGCTGACCGAAGTTCCCATCCTTCAAGGGTTGATTGCTGCCGGCATGGGCAAAGGACCAGCCTTGGCGTTGTTGTTGGCAGGACCATCGTTGTCGCTGCCCAACATGCTTGTGATCAGGGGGGTGATAGGAACACAAAAAACAATGGTTTATGTAGCGTTGGTTGTGGTAATGGCCACCATCTCAGGGTTTATCTATGGAGCTTTGTTTTAAAATCAGAAATCATGACACCTAAATGGCTTTAAGTGCCATTTCTCCATTGTCATAAAATTCTGTTCTTGTTCCATTAAATATCTTGTCAGTGCCTTTCTGATACATAATGTTGTCTCGCTCTTCAATTTTAACACAGCAATTTTGAAAAAATAAGCAAGTCACAAATAATAGAAATATACTGTATGTTAGTTTAATTTTTTCTCTTTTAAAATGCGCTATAACGTTCTAGCTATGTGCAGTAAGGGATTGCGTGGTTTTTCACTGTCAACCCGCTAAAATGTTGGAGCGGGCGCTGAATGCATAAATTACCGATTAAACCCTTATTGCACATAGCGTTTGTTACCTGCTGTTTTTTGTTCTTTTATTAATATCAAACTCCATGTATTGCATGTTTTCTTTTTCAAACCAACCTAAATGTTTTAAAATCATTCTTAAATCATCAGTATCCTTGTCATGAAAACCTGTTAAATCAACATGTAAGATATTAATATTCTCTTTCTCTGTGATTCCAATAACGATAAAATTTACAATCGAATAATCTAGATGTAATGCATAACCTTCAGCGGCAATAAGTTTTAAACGCTCTAATTGCTCCCAGCTAAGTCCTGATGGATAGTAAAAAAATACAAATCCAATACTGTTTATAGATGAATTTCGTCTAATGATTCTATTAAATCCTTTATTTGTATAAGAGTGAATAAATGTCAATAATGATGCAGTAAAAAATCTTCTTTCTTCTCTATTCAACGACATCAGTTCTTCAGCAATCTCACGACTTTTTTCATTTACAATCAAATCAGAATTGACCCAGTCGTAAATAAATCCTTCTATTTCCAATAGAATATCTTCGTTCTCATAAGATTCTTTTTCCTTAACATACTCATCCCAGCTATTTTCTCCATCAATTAATAAAACTTTGTCTTTATGGTTTTCAATAAAATCTTTAAAAGATGGTTTAATTCTTTGATACAATCCAAGTAAATCTTTTTCTCTTCCTGCAAAAACTATTTTATCAATCTTGGTTACTAAAGATTCTCGTGCAACTAAGTACTGCACAAAATCAGAGATTGTATTTAGTTCAAAAAGCAAATATTGAATATCCTCTTTGCCTAAAATATGAATAAAATCATGATTTGATTTAGATAATCGACCCAAGTGTTGGAATTGAAATCCTTCGCCTAGATGAATAACAATTCTTATAATCTCGTTGTACTTTTCCTTATCAAATTTTATTAATCCTTGTTTTTCATTTTTAATATAAATATCTCTATTTAAATGAAATAACTTCCTTTCTGCTCCTTTAATCTGATCTGCGCCACTCTCAACTGTTTTTCTAAAATATCTTTCATGATTATCTTTAAATTCATAATTTTTAATCTGGCAGATAATGCAAACTTTTTTAAATAGTATTAGCAAATCACAAATCTCTTTTTTATTGCCTTGTTCATCATGTGGGTTAGGAAAACACCAATAATTCAAGAAAGTATTCTCTGCAAGTTCATTAACGAAAGTCTCTCCGATTTTTCCTTTTAAAAAATTATTCATTTGCAGTTTGGTTTCTCAAAATAGCAGGTAACGTTGACGGTATTAGGTCGTGGCGGATTTCAACGCAAATCTGTCCAACCGACACGAAAGATACAAAAAAGTTCCGAATTGGCAAATCGCTGTAAGCCCGCCATGCCTTATACCGTGGGTTATAGGGCGTTTTTCTTAGAATACTTTCCACCATTTTCCTTTTTTAGTCAGCTGTCTGATAGTTATAGTCGTTGTCGGTTTCGACTTTGTTCTTTCAGATTCGAATTGTCTTTCTGCTGCATCGTTCATACTCCAACCCGCTGTATAGGAAGGTTTGAATAAATATCCTTTTCCTTCATAATTCTTTGTGTCATACTCTATGTCCACCGAAATTTTTCCAATATTTTCGTATATGTCGGCATAGTCTTTATAAAATAAATCAGGCATATACCAAGTTACATCTACTTTGTCTTGCCACTGTCCGAAATTGCATATTAGAACTTCTGCATTTTCAAAGTCCTTAAGTGTCGGTTTGTTACTTTGATTTAGTCTTGTTGTAGCTACTAAATTGTATGCAGTCTCAGGATTATTATCTGTAGCTAAAACAACTGCTCCAGCATAGTTACCATTTGTCAATTTAAAAACCAAGCAGTCTCCTGTTGCGAAAATTGGTGTTTTTAATTTTGTTCTTTTTCTCGGTTTAGCCTTTGGTCTGTCTGACTTTATTTTTTCAAGGAACTTGTCAAGTGCAATTTTTCGCTTTTTAATGTCTTGTTCACTTGCTCCAAGGTCAAGCCAAATTTTCAGGTCAGCTCCTGATAAAATTATTTCTTCTACTGTCGCTAATATTTTTGGGTCAAACGATTTTGTCTCCCATTGGGCTAAGGCAAGAGCAAACCACAAACTGTTCTTTTCTTCTTCTATTTCAAGAATTTCCCAATTGTCGTCTATGATTTTTTGGGAAATGATGTCGGGTTGTCCGCCTTTATTATATAGGTCGAAAAAATCGCTGTAAATGTCAGCAAATGCGTCATTGTCTTTTATGGCTGTTCCCCATGTTCCCATGTCTGTGTCGTCTTTTTAAAATGCCCTATAACGGTTTGAATATGATGCGTGCCGCATATTTATTCAATAATTTTTCTATATTTCCTATATCGTCAAACTTACAAATCATTTTCTTTGAGTGACTTAGCTGCGGTATGCATTATATTTTTTGTTGGCAGCTGGCTTTTATAATTTATAATAATTACCTAATGTTTAATACACCGTATTGAATATCCATAACCACTCCATGTTTCGCCTTCTGTGAGAACCATCATCTTGCCTGAATATGGTACAGAACTAAAACCACCTCGAAATGTCCCTAATCTCCAAATACTCCAATAATAAGTTCTTTCTCCCAATTCAGAAAAATATCCATTATGTATTCTCATTCCTCCTGGCAAGGCATTAAAACCACTTTCATTCGTTGCTCCAAGATTTGGGCTTTGCCAGTGAGTTGTTCCAGTTTCTTTGAGTTTACCTCCAGCTTCAAACCAACCATGCAAAAAGTCCTGTAGTGTTTCCCAATCATCATATGTTGGTACATGCCAACCAGATGGACATATTTCGTCTCTTTCAATTGAAGCCTGATTATAAAGGAGACCATAAATTTCACTATTATTTGGATTATTATTATAATATGCATAATTAGGTCGGCTTCCATGAAGAATCCATTCATGTGGATCATCACCAACGAAGAAAATGCTATTATTATTTGTGAAATGTGTCACTTTTAAGTTCTCAGCCATCCATGTTTGTGTACCAATAATTGCAGTAGTATACGTATTACCGTCTATGTCAATGATATTTTCACCTGGACCAACTTGTACCTCAAATGTTTTTGTATTCCCATAAACTGTACTGTCAATATTAGAAGCATATGCTCTTACGTAATATTTTGTATTATGATTAAATACAGTAATATTACTATCAAAAAAATCCATCCCCGATTGGCTTGTACTTGCTCCATGGGAGATTTTGTTGTCATCAACAGTTGGATTAGTTTCTGTACTCCAACAAATTCCCATATCTGTTATAGAGCCCGTAAATGAAACAGTTGCTCTAAATTCTGCAGAATTTATTCTGACATCAAGTCGAATTGTTTGAACATCACTTATACTCTCCCTAGTATTTTCAGTATTTTCAGTTTTTTTACAGCCATCGACTAGTATACTAATAGTTAATATTATCCCAAATAATAATATTTTATTTTTTACTGTTTTCATAGCATTAGTTTTTTTAAAGAGTGTGACTTATATTTATAATGTGTTTTTCATTGAGTGTTGTCTAAGATAGCCTTTCTTACATATTTCATATGTTCTAAATCTGGAACTACAAAATTAATCCCCATAGTCGCTCCATTCACAGGATATGTTAGTTTCTTGAAAGTAGAGCAATATTTAGAAATATTATTAGAATTATTTTCAGAAAAATCTTTCCAAAATCGCATGACAAAACCTGAAATAAGGTCGGATATTTGAATTAATAATTCTTGTTTAGAATCCACAAATTCTAATTTCAAATCTTTTTTAATATTAAAAATTGCTCTTTCAGAAATGATTGTGTTTGCAACAACTCCATCAGTATCTTTTTCTTTCATTAAATCAAATGCCGCTTTGTAGATAATATCGAATTGTTTTTGTTCATCATGAACAATCTCATAATTTTCAGTTTTAAAATCAACTCTATGCTTTTCTACTCTTCCAATTAAATTTGTAAAAGCCTGATAATTTGGCAATAAATGAATCAATCTATTTCTTGGATTTTTATCAGGTATTGGCAAAAATGATTTATATGCTTCCCTTGACTTGGCTTTTTTTTCATTATAATCTTCAATTGTCAATTCAATATTTTTCTTTAATTCTCCATTATTTGTATTACTAAAATGAGTAAAAATTAGCTGAAATAATTTTTCCAATTCGATAGCATTGTATTCTTTACAAGCGAATACAAATTGTTCATAAATCTTATCGCTTAGATATGGAGTTATATTCGATGCCAATATATTTTTATACTGCATATTCTCATTAGTCAATGGTAGAGAATAAGATGGAACAATAATATGTTCCAAAATTTGAATATTTAAATAAAAATGCTTGTCCATTAATTCTATGAAAACAGATATTTTTTTAGTCGTAATATAATTTACGATATCAATAATAAATCCAGACTGTTTTTCGTAAATATTCTTTGCTTTTAATTCAGGAGATTGAATTTTATATTCTGCTTTCTTTGTTTGAATAAAACTAATAAAATCAGATTTGATACTGTCAGATATTAGAAGTCCTGCTAATACATAGTAAGGCTGGTCATCAAAATTCGGTTTTCCATTACTTATTAAAGTTTCACCTGTATTGCCACTTTCGTCAATGTATAGTTTCATTTTCTTGTATTTTTTAAGCTTGCTGCCAACGGGAAGCATATGCTTTGTGGCGGACTTTGAAAGACGAATCTTTCTGTCCACGCCAATTTATATTTGGAAC
>JBAZGP010000181.1:0-7022 GCA_041652835.1 Lutibacter sp.
TATCGAATAAAAATTGAGAAAATCAAATAAACGGGGCAAATGAAACAAATGGGACAAATCAAACAAATGGGACAGGTCTCGACCTGTCCCTACGAAAACAACATTAACACGGTTTGCCAAATAATTTTAATATCTCCAAAAAAAGAATGGTGGTAATAATAGTCCAAATTCAATTTTACCTTATCTGGAAAAAGAACGGTATCATTATAAAGCAAAGGATTTTCTTGCTGTAGTAAAATCGCTTCCTCATTGGCGTATTTTATGGTCGCCAAACTTGTTAATCCGGGTTTTAATTCAAGAATTTTATAAGCTTCCCCTTTTAAATTATCATAATAACCGGAAATGTCGGGTCTTGGCCCCACAACACTCATATTCCCCAGCAACACATTAAATAATTGTGGGAGTTCATCCAGTTTAAATTTGCGAAAAAAAGTGCCAATGCCGCTTATGTTACCCGTTTTGCTGTGCATGGTTCTCAACTTAAAAATGGTAAATGGTTTTCCTAACCTGCCAATTCTTTCCTGTAAAAAAATTCCTGTTGAATTTGTGTCAGCACTTGCCAATATTAAAGAAATTAACAAAACTGGGAAAAGCAGCACTATAGCCATTAAAGAAAAAGCAATATCAAAAACACGTTTTGTCATATTTTAAGTATTCACAAAACAAACATACAATTTATGGTTGTTTTGACATGAAATTATTACGTGATTTTCTGCTAAAAAAATATTTTTTGATTTTTGGCTAATTTATCTTTTGGTTTGCTAAAGCTGCAAGCAAGAAGGCAAGGATAATTAAGGACTTTTAGTCTTGAAACTATTTTTTCCCTCCCGAATCTATCGGGACTAAAGGAAGAAAATAGTTTCTTTCGTGTTTGAACTTTTTGCTTTGAGCCTTCAGCTTTCACCTTTGAACCTTTTTTATTCCCCCTTTGAGGGTTAGGGGGCTCTTTGGGGTTAGGGGCTTTCGGCGGCTATTGGGAGGAACACAGTGAAAATAAAAAAATTCTTGAATTAAACAATCTCTAATTTTTTCTTGATTGTACTTACACTATTGGAAATTCTTTATAAAATTTTAATAAAGTAATGGTGTCTTTCCTTAGACTCGTTCTAACAAATTTTTTCATATCATTCTCCATCAACTCCCCCAATCCATTTAATAATCCAGCATCTCCAACAGATTCAAGATATTCAATACACTTTTGTAAATATTCCTCATAAGACATCTTCATTCTATTTTCAACAATAGATTTATTAATCGGGGAATGTTTTTGCATAAAAAACCAACAATCGAAGATATCTCTATTGGTAATTGATTTTCTATCTAACAAAGCACAAACTTTATGAGCAAACATATCAGCCTGTACCATTACATTCATATTAATTCCCAATAAATTCTTTATTTCATAGTGGTCGTCAAACAAGCGATTTGATATTTCTATTTTCAATTTCCGTTCACCAAACCCATAATTCAACACCATTAAAATTCCGAAATGCTTTTTAGCTTCATCATCAATAGTTCCATATTTAACAAGAATTTTACGCACCCTATCATATATAAAATCCTCTTTTTCGGTATCCAATACATTAAAATCCAAGTCAATGGAAAATTGAGGAAGGTCATAGAAAAACATAAGCGCTGTCCCCTCTTTAAAACCTAAATAATTTGCCAATTCAATATCAGCATAAATATCCTTTAAGATTTGAACCATGAAAAACTTATGGCGGTTAATATCAAACATTTTCTAAAAGTTTAGTGACCCTTGTGGTTAATGATTTAGACTGATACATTGGTAAAAACTTAAATACCAACTCTTTATTTAAGGGATTTAGGTTGTCAAAATAATAATTCTTATCAAGGTAAAGTACATCTAAAAAGGCTCTTTCGGGCTTAGCAATATTTATATGATTGGAAAATCTTATAATACCCTCCGTTTGTATCAATATGGTTCCCTTTATTTTACGGTATTGGTATGTTTGATTTGCCACTTCAATACTTCTACTTAAATAACTTACCGATGTTATTGCAGCATCATATTGAAATACAATACCGGCCTTTTGTAGCACATAAGTTAATGAAATATAGGAAGGTGTAAAAATATTACATGCCAACTCTTCTGGATTATAATTGGGTTTTGCATAAATACCTTTGCGCGGATTTTCTAACTTTCCCGTTTTAACATAATAATTCAGCTTTTTATTGAGTGATTGAAAATTACTTTCACCTATCAGTATAGCAATATCATTCAATCGAAATACTGTTCGGTCGCTTTTATAAAGCATTAATATGATGTTAGTTTTCATAAGTGAACTATAAATCCTAAATATTCGTATTTAGAGTTCATAAAGATATGTAATTTGGTATAAACTTCCAAATTCCCATCTTTAAATAGTGAAGCTTCATTAATTAGGTCTATATTCTATAGTGAAATACATGAACCTGGTTTTTAATTTTTACCTTTCTCCTTTTTATCACGTCTTTGAATGAAACGCAGTAAGCAGTTTCCATTACCAAAATAGTGTGAAGGCGCTATGTAGAAGCTTATATTTCTTAAGAATATCTAGGAAACTTAAACTTTAAATGTGAGATTTGTTTTATTTTCATCATTTTGTTCATTTTCTTTACTCACCATTTTTATTGTTTTTTAAAGGAGTTCGAGAATCTCCTTTGTTGATTTGCTTGCCCTCCCTTCGGCCAATGTCATTAAGTTAAGGAAATATTTGTCATTCCGACAAAGGAGGAATCGCAACAAACTAGCACAGCATTATGAGATTCCTCGTACCTCGGAAGGACAAAAAAATAACATATAAGCTTAACTTAATGACATTGACCCTTCGGCTACGCTCAGGACAAGCAAAAAAGGAACTAAAAGAAAGGCCACTTTTCGTCAGGTATTTCTTGGTGATTCGATCACCTTATCCACTTAATACAAAAAGCCAAATAGCCAAAGCGGAATACTGTTGCCAGCGCCTATTTCGATATTGTCCTTCACAATATAAGCGTTATGCAAGTTTTGTATTTGTTTTTGTGATTTGTCTTTTTCTCCTATTTCAAATGAATATTTTTCATTCACCAAAAAATCGGTTGTTTTTGAAGCATTTACTTTGTTATTTTTACTGAGTTGGTTAAAAAAGAATGTTTCTCTCTTATTCCCTACATTGGTATTTGAACTAAAATTGTTCATTAAATTTGAATTGTTTAAAAATATTTTTTCAGGCTTATTTAAACTGTTAATCCCTTTATTTTCAAAATATAACAACTGTAAAAGCTCTGCATTTGCCAATAATTTTAAATACAATTTCATCGTATTTAAACTAATGCCGGTTCTTTCACTTAATGTGTTCATATTTGGTTTAAATGGGCTGGAGTTACTAATAATAGCTAACAATTTTTTAAGGTAAATAATATTTGATGTTTGTATCAATGCATTTTGAGGAATATCAACTTCCAAAACAGTTAATACAATTTCACTTAATTTTTGATGAAATGACTTCTTATTTTCAAGATAAAATGGGTAATAACCATAATCTAAATAATCATTAAAATATTTTAATGGTTTGATCTGTTGCATAATACCAATAGCAAATTCTATGTGATTTTTTAAGATTTCATCAACGGTGTACGTTGGAAAATCAATTTTGGTTTCAAACAGCAAAAATTCTCTAAAAGACAAACCCGGCATCACATACATTACTGCCCGCCTGCTCAAATCGGCATTGGATTTACTAAGATGAAGCAACGAGGAACCTGTAAAAACAACTTTTAATTCGGGCATGTTGTCATACATGTTTTTCAATTCAATTGCCCAATTTGGATACTTGTGAACTTCATCAATCGCTAAAAATTCACCACCTTTTTTGTAAAAATCAGCTGCCACATCATATAGCTTATTTTCTAAGAAGTACAAACTGTCTAGGCTGATATATAAAACAGTAGAATTTGGTTTAAAATTTAATTTGATGTATTGTAAAATGAGAGTCGTTTTTCCAACACCCCTGCTCCCTATAATACCAATAAATCGGTTATTCCAATCAATTGTATTGAAAAAACTCCGTACATGTTGCGTTTGAATATAAGCGTACTTCTCGTAAAACAATTGGGTCAGCTGCTGCATTGATTATCTTTTTGCTAAAACACGGAAATGTTTTTACATTGACATTTATTTATATATTAAATGTCAATGCGTTGATGTTTATAGGTGTTCCTTGACACACTCCTCACTTCCTCAGTTACACTTAATTATTCCCTCTGGGGGTTAGGAGGCTTTTTGGGGTAGGGGGCTTTTTATTCAAAAAATCGAACCACCACGTCTTCAATTCTAAATCTTTCCTCTTCGGTGAGGTTAGATCCTGAAGGTAGGCACAAGCCATTTTCAAATAAAGTTTCAGCCACCGTTTCTCCGTAATAAGGATAGTTGGAGAAAATAGGCTGTAAGTGCATAGGTTTCCATAAGGGACGGGATTCTATATTGGCTTCTTCAAAAGCCAAACGCAAGGTTTCCCGGTTAATTCCTTTTGCGACATTGGGCGCAATTACAATTGCAGTTAGCCAGTAATTGGCAAAATAATCGTCGTTAGGAACAGAAAAAACGTTGACCTCTTCTATAGTTGCAAACAGATTTACATAAAAATGATGCATATTTCTTCGCAATTGAATGTGTTTGTTCAACACTTCCATTTGTCCGCGCCCAATTCCTGCACAAATATTGCTTAAACGGTAATTGTAGCCAATTTCACTGTGTTGGTAATGCGGTGCATTGTCACGGGATTGGGTTGCAAAAAATATAGCCTTGTCTTTTTGTTCTTTGGAATGGGTAATAATAGCGCCACCGCCTGAAGTGGTGATGATTTTATTGCCGTTAAATGACAACACGCCAATATCACCAAAAGTGCCGCATTTTTGATCTTTATAAGTACTTCCCAAAGCGCTTGCAGCATCTTCAATTAACGCCATGTTGTATTTTGTTGTTATTGCAGTGATTTGATCCCATTTGGCAGGCATTCCGTAAGAATCCACTACAATAACCGCTTTTGGTTTTTTGCCTTTGGCTATTCGGTCTAAAATAGCGACTTCTAAGGCTTTCGGACACATATTCCAAGTCTCTTTTTCACTGTCAATAAAAACAGGAATTGCACCCTGATACAAAATTGGATTGACAGTCGCCGAAAAAGTGAAACTTTGGCACAATACCTCATCTCCCCTGGTTATTCCTGCCAGGATTAATGCCAAATGTATAGCAGCAGTCCCCGAGTTTAATGCCGCAACCCAAGTATTTTCTCCCAAATAAGCCTGAAGTAAATTTTCAAACTCCGTTACATTCGAACCTAAAGGTGCTATCCAATTGGTGTCAAAAGCTTCTTTTACAAATTTTTCTACGTTACCTCCCATGTGCGGGGAAGAAAGCCATATTCTTTTATTCATTGGTGACTTTTTCAAAATTAAAGTAAAAATAAGGCTATTTTTTATCTATATCCAAAAGCAAAATTAATTAAAACATCAAATACAACTATTAAAAAATAAAATTACAAATCAATAACATGTTGTAAATGGTAAATACACCAACCTATTCAACAAAATTGCATAGTCTATTAAGCATAAATATCATTATTTTGTTTAGTCCAGTATACAAAAACAAGAAACAGCCAACTGAACTTGGTTCATTAGCTAATTTAGGGCTTTATCAATGATATTCCTACCAGTTCTGATTTTCAATGGTACCTAAGTCTATTCACTAGTGAATTAATCCACTTGGAAATTGACATGCTTCATTTTTAAATTGAACTCCTGCAAATTAATTTTCTAAAATTTACCAACCATTTTTCAGTACGTTGCCTTTTTTGTATTCTGAGCAATTTAGACCATTGTTAGAAATTTAGTTTCAAGCAACCTATAGTTTTTTTCCTGTTTCAAAGGGTTCTGTTCTTTTAATTGTTGAAGATTGAATAATTTCCATTGTATGGCAGGAAAAGGGCTAAAATCATTTACTTCGTCTAAAATAGATTGAAAAAATGTAATATTACTTCATTTTTAATGGAAAATATAAAACAAAATCTCTATGTTGATTGAAAACCCTGAACAAAGTCGTTAAGGAATTATTTAGATCAATCAATTTTTTATGTGCAATGTTGACATTTTGTGCTTTTAATCAACAAAAGTTTCTTTAATAATCTCTTTGCATTTTTTTATTTCCGATTCGGTCAGTTTATCAAAAACGCCAACAATTCTTTTTTTATCAATACTCCGAATTTGGTCAATTGTGACCATTCCTTTTTTTCCATGATGTTCTACTGGAATTCGAGTAGGATATTTTTTCATATTTGTTGTCATCGGAGCAACAACAATCGTATTTAAGTATTTATTCATTTCATTTGGTGAAATAATCACACAAGGTCTGGTCTTTTTTATCTCACTACCAACGGTTGGATCAAGATTTACAAGTACAATAAAATATTGTTTTAATTCCATTCGTCGAGATTTTCATCGTCAAACACATCATTCATTAATAATCTGTCATCATTATTTAATCTCATTTTTTTAAATTCATTTTCCCAGTTTTTTCTAGGTTCTTCAATTGGTCTAATGATAATTTGACCTTTCTCAAGAATCAATTCAACTTTTTCCTTAATATTATATTTTTCCAAAATAGTCTTGCTTAAGCGAAGTCCTTTTGAATTCCCGATTTTGATAATAGGTGTTTCCATAAACTTATTTTGTGATCACAAAGTTATTACAAATTATTTGATTATCAAAATCCTATTTTGCGGAATTGTAATCCGTAACTTTCAATATGATTCTCTTGAAGCAGTAGCTTCATCTTTCTGAAGTTGCTTTGTTCTTTTTTTCATTGCCACCCTTCGACTGCGCTCAGGGCAGGCATCTATTGAACCAAAAAAGGCTATGCTGATGATCTTTTTCTGTAAAATTGATTAAAATTTTTTATCCTCAGCAGGCAGGAAAAGCATAGGACTTGTATTTAATAAATTGTTAGGAACTCCTTTTTCGTGTTTTGTTCATTTTCTTTGCTC
>JBAZGP010000182.1:0-5207 GCA_041652835.1 Lutibacter sp.
GGTTTTGGCGACATTTTTGCTTTTTTCGCAAAAATGATGAAAAAACAGAACTATATTTGCATTTTAAAAATTTAACCGATAATTTAATATGAAATTTTTTATTGATACAGCGAATCTCGACCAAATTAAAGAAGCACAAGCTTTAGGTGTTTTAGATGGAGTAACCACAAATCCTTCCTTAATGGCCAAAGAAGGCATTACGGGAAAAGACAATATTTTAAAACATTACGTGGCAATTTGTAATATTGTTGATGGTGATGTTAGTGCCGAAGTGATTGCCACCGATTTGGAGGGAATGATTAGAGAAGGAGAAGTATTGGCCGATTTACATCCGCAGATTGTGGTTAAATTACCAATGATTGCTGACGGAATTAAAGCGTGTAAATACTTTACCGATAAAGGAATCAAAACAAATATGACCTTGGTTTTCTCAGCAGGACAAGCTTTATTGGCCGCAAAAGCAGGAGCAACTTATGTGTCGCCTTTTATTGGAAGATTGGATGATATTTCTACAGATGGGTTAAATCTTATTTCTGAAATCAGACTTATTTATGACAATTACGAATATGAAACTGAAATTTTAGCGGCTTCTGTTCGTCATACCATGCATATTATTGATTGCGCAAAATTAGGTGCTGACGTGATGACAGGTCCTTTATCTGCCATTATGGGATTGTTGAAACACCCATTAACAGATAGTGGCTTGGCGCAGTTTTTAGCAGATTATAAGAAAGGAAACTAATTATTTAATTGGCAGTTTTCAGTAAACAGTTTACAGAAAAAAAATTAAAAGTTCAAAAGATTATATGAAAATGAGAACAAAAACTGAAAACTGTAACTGAAAACCGCTAACTTATCAAATCTTCTCTTTCAACTTCTTAATAGTATCACGCAATTTTGCAGCCGCTATAAAGTCAAGTGATTTTGCGGCTTCTTCCATTTGTTTGCGTTTTTCGCGAATGCTGTTTTCTATTTCAGCTTTCGTCATATACTCCATTTTTTCTTCGGCGGCAATATTTGCCAAATGTTCAAAATTATAAGTGGATGCGGTGTTTTTCGCCATTATATTTTCTATGCTCTTGATAATTTGCGTAGGTGTAATATGATTTGCGATATTATAGGCAATTTGTTTTTCGCGTCTGCGATTTGTTTCATCAATAGTAAGCTGCATACTGTTTGTAATTTTATCAGCATACATAATAGCAATTCCATTAATATTTCTTGCAGCCCGACCAATAGTTTGGGTTAAAGAGCGGTGTGAACGTAAAAATCCTTCTTTGTCGGCATCTAAAATAGCCACTAAAGAAACCTCTGGTAAATCGAGTCCTTCCCGCAAAAGATTCACGCCAATAAGCACATCATAAATACCCAAACGCAAATCCCGCATAATTTCAACACGTTCCAAAGTATCCACATCCGAGTGAATATAATTGCAGCGAATTTGAATTCTGCTTAAATATTTTGTCAATTCTTCTGCCATTCTTTTGGTTAAGGTGGTCACCAAAGTGCGTTCCTTTTTTTCAACCCTCAGTTGAATTTCTTCAATTAAATCGTCTATTTGGTTAATACTGGGCCGTACCTGAATTTCAGGATCAATTAAGCCTGTGGGTCTAATCACCTGTTCCACAAAAACACCTTCTGTTTTTTGCAATTCATAATCCGCTGGTGTGGCACTCACAAAAATAACCTGATTTTGTATGGCTTCAAATTCGTCAAATTTTAACGGACGGTTGTCCATCGCGGCAGGCAATCTGAAACCGTATTCTACTAAATTTTCTTTTCTGGATCTGTCGCCGCCATACATGGCATGAACTTGAGGAATGGTCACATGGCTTTCATCAATCACCATTAAATAATCTTCGGGAAAATAATCTAACAGGCAAAAGGGTCTTGTTCCTGGTTCGCGGCCATCCAGATAACGAGAATAATTTTCAATGCCGCTGCAGTAACCCAATTCGCGTATCATTTCCAAATCAAATTCTGTACGTTCTTTTAGGCGTTTTGCTTCTAAATGTTTTCCAATTTCTTTAAAATAGTGGTATTGTTTCATTAAATCCTCCTGAATTTTATGAATGGCTTGCTGCATAATATCGGGCGAAGTCACAAATAAATTTGCCGGATAAATGGTGATTTGTCCAAATTTTTCTACCACTTTATTGTTGTCCACGTCAAAACTTTCAATTTCTTCAATTTCATCGCCAAAAAAGTGAATTCTGTAGGCATGTTCACCATAAGAAGGATAAACAGTAATGGTGTCGCCTTTCACTTTAAAGGTTCCGCTACTAATTTCGGCTTCTGTTCTTGAATACAAACTGGCAACCAATAGGTGTAAAAATTTGGTGCGTGAAATGGCTTGTCCCTCTTCAATATAAATGATGTTTTTCTTAAATTCTACCGGATTCCCAATACCATAAATACAGGAAACCGAAGCCACAATAATGACATCTCTTCGTCCAGAAAGTAGGGCAGAAGAGGCGCTGATACGCAATTTTTCTATATCTTCATTGATGGATAAATCTTTTTCTATATAAGTTCCCGTTACCGGAAGAAATGCTTCAGGCTGATAATAATCGTAATAGGAAACAAAATATTCAACGCTGTTATTCGGAAAAAACTGTTTAAATTCTGAATAAAGTTGTGCAGCCAATGTTTTGTTATGCGCCAAAACTAAAGTTGGTTTTTGCACTTCCTGAATTACGTTTGCTATGGTAAAAGTCTTTCCTGAACCAGTAACCCCCAATAAAGTTTGGTATTTTTCATGAGCGCTGATTCCCTCAATAAGTTGTTTTATGGCTTCGGGTTGATCACCGGTTGGTTTAAAATTCGATTCTAATTTAAATAGCATTTTGCAAAAATAAGCTAAATTCTTATGTTTTTTGGTGTAGCAATATATTTAACGAATCTTTAATTCTTTTGAAAATGATTTTTTTAAGGAAATACGAATTATCACCGAATCAAACTAAAATGCCCCTTTTTCGTTCTAATATTTCCTTTTAGGTCTTTCAATTCAACAGAAAACCAATAATCGCTTGAAGGTAAATAATTGCCATTAAATGTTCCGTTCCAGCCTTCACCTTTTAAATCAATTTGAATAATTAATTTTCCGAACCTGTCAAAAATAGACAGTTTAGAACTTGCATAAAAAAGCTCATTTACGCCTAAAATTTTCCAGGTGTCATTAAATCCGTCATTATTTGGGGTAAAAAATTTGGGATAACCAATTACGGAAATTTCAATTGGGGTGATGCCACAATCGTTTTTATCTTTTATATAAAGCGTATGAATACCGGGAATTACGTTTTCAAAATACGGCTCGTCCTGATAATCTCCGCTGGAATCATTTAAAGAAAATTCATAATCTCCAATACCTAAATTTTGAGTTGAAATTGTTATAGAATTGCTCTCCGAGTCGTCAACAACGGCAATATCATTTTGAGTAATAGTTGCAGTAATTGAAGGTGTTATTTTTATGATATGTGGAAAGGATTCGCAGCCTTCAATTGAAGTTGCCATAACGGTGTATTCACCTTCTTTTGAAATTTCTGCAAACGGATTGGTGCTGATAACCACGCCGTTTTCATCTTTCCAACTATAGCTATAATCTCCTTTCGCGTTAGAGGTTGATACCGTAATTGGCGGCAAATTACGACAATAAACAGTGGTTTCATCCAATTCAAATTCGGGTTTCAATTCCACAATTAAATTTAAATGTGGTCCTAAACCAAAACATTCTCCGTTGTCGGTACTTTCAACCCTAACATAAATTGTTTGGTTAAAAGGAGTTTCATTGATATAAGGCTGATTTGTTGGAATTTCATTTTCTTCTAACTGTGCATCGGTTAAATTTCTATAATAAGAAACCTTTAAATTTTGACCAGAAGGAAATTGGTTGATAATTTCGGTAGAATTTTCATTCAAATTAAATGTACTAAAACCGTCAATTACTGCGTCATCATCGCAATGTTTTGTTGTTTTTAAATAATTCACCGGAAAAGAAGTGCTGGATACCAATAAATTTATTTGAGCAATATTATGGCATCCGTATTGGTTTTCAACACGTGCAAAAACTTTGGATTGTGTAGCGTTTGAAAACGGACTTGCATTTATTTGGTTATTGTTGGAATCAGCGTCATTATAATTTAAGAAATAAGTTACAGTTAAGGAAGTATCACCAAGTGTTAAAAAATCATTTGCTTCATTTAAATTAAAATCTGAAATGCCATTTTCATCACATTGTTTTAAAGTAAAAATCGAATTTATGGTTGGCAATTTAAAAACTTCAAGATTGAATGAACTTGCAACCATACAATATGGACTGTCATTATTCACTATTTTAATATAAACGGGCTGTAAATTTGCGGTTGTATTTTGGAAGGAAGTTGGGTTTCCAATTGGGCTGGTTAAAGCAATATCCTTAAAATAAGAAATGGTAAAATTTAAAGGCGATTGTCCGTTTAAAATTTCTGACTCTTTACTTTTCAAATTAAATTTTTCAATGCCATCAGTGGCTGTTCCCGTTAAATTTGAATCGCAAGTGGTTAAATTGGAAATGATTGCGGGCGGATTTGGTTTTTCTAATACACGCAGGGTAAACCTTTCAGTTTCATAACAAATCGGATTTTGAATATTCTGAATCCGAGCAATGATAACATCTGTGCTAAATGCGGCGGAATTTTTGTAGGGATTTATTAGAGCATTCTCATTGGCATCAGCATCAACCTGATTCGTAAAATAAACAACTTCAAATGTTGTTGGTGATTGCCCTTGAAGTATTTCAGGGTCTTTCAAGGCATTTAAATCGAAGGTTAAAAATCCATCGTTGTCCGTGTCGCAAGCCAAAACTTGTCCAATAGGCAAAATGGTTGGCGGTGCATAAACTTGGAGTTCTACTTCGCCTTTATACACAATTCTAAATCCGCAAGCATCAGTATTTACAATTTCAAGTTTATAAATACCGGCATTTGCATAGGTTAAATTATTTAGTGGTAATGTGGGAGAAGTACTTATTGGAAGGTTATTAAAAGTCCAGCTATAAGTTGAATTTCCCGTAATATTCAAGGGTGTTAAACTGTAATTTTCACCCAAACAGCGTTTTGCAACGGAATTGTTTAGATTTTTGGATGTAATGCCATCTGTAATTTCAACTGGCAACAAGAGCGAAGCAATAAAAGGAGGCAATCCCTGCATGGCATAATTTAAACCCAAAT
>JBAZGP010000182.1:5217-7021 GCA_041652835.1 Lutibacter sp.
GCATTTAGCTGGTAGTTGCAGTTTGCTCCCAATTCATCTGGTAGATTTATGGCGTGTAAAAAGTGTGTTCCATGGTCGTAATCCGGAGGAACGAGCGCATAAATCTTTCCGTTTGGCGCCAATTGCAAAGCGCCTCTAAAACCTATTTGTGATTTGATTAAAATTTTGCTGGAAGCAATGTTGGGGCTTTCCAAATCAAATTGAAATAATTTATTTGTTTTTGTGGTATAGTTATAGGTAGCACAATATAATTTTGAAGAAAGCGGAGAAAATTCAACTCCATAAGCCTCACCGTCCTGTGAAATATTTGAAATTAAAGTTTTACCATCATTGCTAACTATTCCTGTAATATCATTAAAACTGTACAACAATAAATTTCCTCGGTCTCCCTGTGCTGCACTTGCTAATTTCTTTCCGTCAGGCGACACTTTTAAATAACCTCTAGGGTCAGTTTCGGTATAATTAACAGGTGAAATAGTAGGCGTTGTATTTAAACCGTTTAAATCTATTTTGAAGGAAACAAAAGTATTTCTTACTAAAGAAATAATCCAAAAAGTATTGCATTCAGCCCCTTTTACGGAAGTGATTTTCTCAGTCCAATTTGCATTGTCTCCATTTGACAAATCTACAGAACCGTTAACTACATCTCCTAATCCACCTTGGGCTGTCATATCAATGGTATAGCATTGCAATCCGGTAGTTGCACTTATTAATTGGCCGGCCGGATTATAATCATTTGCGCCAACCGTGAAAATATAAAACAAGTTGGTGTTTCCCGGATGAGGCACTATAATTGCTGATTGTGTGCTTGAGGAATGACCCTTTAAATTAGTTCCATTGGGCATTATTTGATGATTTTTATTCCATACCATTGTTCCGTCAGTATAAAAAAGTAAATTACCCAATGAATTGGAAAAAGAAGCGCAGCCTTCAATCGTATTTAAACTTCCCGAAATTGGAGTTGGTGTCCCGCCATTAAAATTTAAGCCCGCATTTTTACCAAAAAACCAAAAATTTGCTTCGCCCTGCGCTAAAATATTTAAGGTGCAAAAAAGAAGAAGGATGGTAATAAAATTTTTCATTCGATGGAATTGAGTTCAGCATCCAAATATAGGAAAAATTCAAAAATTAAAAGTGGGTAGTTCAAGGTAAAAGGTATAAGTTTAGAAAAGTAAATCAAAAATATATCCTAATCCCTAATTCCTAATTCCTAATCAAATAACTACAAATCTCTCTTTTTAAGTAAAATATAAGAGCCGTAAATAAAAATTGCGGTCCAAATGAGCACAATAATAATGTCTTTGGGCTGTACCGAAAAATCTTTTGTCAAATCTTCTCCCACTTGTTTTGCTACAGATTGAACTGCGCTCAAACGCGTAAAAGGTTCTTTGATTAAATTTGACATGGCTTCCAACGGAAAAAACTGCATCACATCAGCTACGTTGGGCTTAAATTTCCAGTAAAGCATTCCTTTGGCAAATCCTTCAATCATTGACCAAATCAACATGGCACCAACCGCAAAAGCCGATCGTTTTATCAGAATGCCCAAAAATAATCCAAATGAGAAGAAGCCCACAAGCTTCACAAAAAATGCAATTAGATATTGCATATCCGTGGTTACAATAGAAAATTCATCAAAATCCGAGTAAATGTATCCGAGAACCAGCGACACAATAAACACAAATATTGTAGAAATAAAGGAAAGTAAAATAACGGTATAAAATTTTGAGAGTACAAATTCCTGTTTGCTTAAACCATCTATTAAATTTTGCTTTAAGGTCTTGTTGCTGTATTCGTTCGCCAT
>JBAZGP010000183.1:0-6999 GCA_041652835.1 Lutibacter sp.
AAACAATAAACCTTTACAGGAAGGCGATATTATTTCTATAGACTGTGGAGCCTTAAAAAATGGATTTTATGGAGACCATGCCTATACTTTTGAAGTTGGAGAAGTTGATGAAGAAATCAAAAAGTTGTTAAAAGTCACAAAAGAAAGCCTGTATTTGGGAATTCGAGAGTTTAGGGCAGGCAACAGGGTTGGAGATGTTGGTTATGCAATTCAGCATTATTGTGAAAAACACGGATATGGAATTGTAAGGGAATTGGTGGGTCACGGCTTAGGAAAAAAAATGCATGAAGATCCTGAAATGCCAAATTATGGCAATAGAGGAAGAGGAAAAAAATTTACGGAAGGAATGGTAGTTGCCATTGAGCCTATGGTGAATTTAGGAACACACCAAATTAACCAATTGGATGACGGCTGGACCATTTTGACCAAAGACGGTAAACCAAGTGCACATTTTGAACATGATGTTGCCATTGTAAACGGAAAACCAGAATTGCTTTCAACATTCAGCTATATTTATGAAGCGTTGGGAATTAAAAGTGATGAAGAAAATGAATTTAGACAGTAAACTATAAAATAATGATACAAGAAATTTCAAAAATTGGACAAAGAGAAATCCAAAAAGGTTTTAAAGGAAGGTTTTGTCATACCAATAGTTTTACAATTGCTTTTTGGGAGATTGATAAAGACTCCATTTTACCAGAACATTCACATATTCATGAACAAACAACTCAAGTAATTGAGGGAAGATTAGAAATGGTTATAGGAAATGTTCACTCCGTTTTGGAGCCAGGGATGATTGCCAATATTCCTGCAAATGTTATCCATAGTGGGAAAGCGTTGACAAATTGTAAAGTAACAGATGTATTTTCTCCGGTTAGAGAAGATTATAAATAAGACTTTTGGAAAGATTATTCAAATTAGTACTCAATAGCATTCCACGACCAATACTTATTAAAGCGAGTTATTGGGTAAGTCCATTAATGTCAATTTTTTTAAGAGGATCTCGGTTTACCGATCCAATCGACGGGAAAAGCTATAGAAAATTCCTGCCTTATGGATACGAAAAGCAACGCAAAAACGCCTTAGCACCAGGAACACTTTCGTTGGAACGGCACCGGTTGCTTTGGCTGTATTTAAAAAACGAAACCGACTTTTTTACAGCTTCCAAAAAGGTTTTGCACCTTGCTCCTGAACAATGTTTTTTAAAACGATTTAGAGATCTTAAAAATTTGGATTATTTAACTGCTGATTTATATTCGCCAATTGTTGATGTAAAAGCGGATATATGCGATTTGCCTTTTGAAGAAAATGCTTTTGATGTGATTTTTTGCAATCATGTATTAGAGCATATTGAAGATGATAAAAAAGCAATGAGCGAGTTGTACCGTGTTTTAAAACCTGGTGGAATGGGAATTTTTCAAATTCCGCAAGATTTAAGTAGGGAAAATACCTATGAAGATTTTTCGATAACAACTCCTGAAGAACGCGCCAAACATTTTGGGCAATATGACCATGTTCGTGTTTATGGTAAAGATTATTTTAACCGTTTGAGAAGTGTTGGATTTACCGTTAATGAAGTAAATTATTCGGAAAAGATATCAACTGAGCTAATTGAAAAATACTGCTTAACAAAAGATGAAATTTTACCAGTTTGTTTTAAATAACTTATTTGTCGAAATTTTCAGATTTATAAGTTTGCATTTCACCTTTCTTATCAACATAAATCAAAAATGCCTTTAATTCGGTGTGATTTTTTAAAAATGCAGTAGATTTTTCAAACCCCATTTCCATTAGAGCGGTGGCATAGCCATCAACATCTGCACAATCCAATTTTGAAATAACAGATGCACTCAGCATGTTGCTCTCTGAGGCAAAACCAGTTTTCGGATTTATAGTGTGCACATATTTTGTTCCATCGGCCTTAATTTTATATTTTCTGTAATTTCCTGAGGTGGCGATAGATTCATTTTTAAGTTCAATAAACGTTGCAAAAGAACGACTTCCATCGGTATTCGGGTTTTCAATGGCGATTTTCCATGGCTTTTCTTTTTCATTGTGTCCTCGTGCCCTAATTTCACCACCAATTTCAACCATATAATTAGCAATACCATTTTTTTCAAACATTCGACTAACCATATCTACCAAATAGCCCTTGGCAATTGCGTTAAAGTCCAAATAAATTTCAGGATATAATTTTTTTATCTTTCCATTTTCTAACTTAACTTTATCAAAACCAACATATTTTAAAAGCGCTGTAACTTTTAAGGAATCTATATTTTCAATAGGCTTCTCAGGTCCAAATCCCCAGGCATTTACCAAAACGCCAACAGTTGGGTCGAAGGCACCTTCGCTTTCTTTGTAAATTTTAGCAGATTTTGTAAAGACTTCCTGCAAATTGGCATCGGCTAAAATGGTGGTATCTCCCTGATTTATTTTTGAAAGGTCTGAAGTTTTAATATAGGTGGAAGCAGATTTATTAATGGCGGCAATTAAACTATCGATTTTGGCTTCAAAATTAAGTTTATTTTGATCTAAATAACGAACCGTAAAGGTGGTTCCAATGGCATCTCCTTCAATTACATTTAAGTCAGTTTCCGTATTTCCGCATGAGAAAAATATCAATAAAATTAGGGTAAACAAACAATTTTTCATAACTTTAGTAGTTAGTATATTATTAACGAAATTGAAGGCAAATATAAAGTTTTATTTTTTCTTAAAAATATCATAAATTAACTTTATTTTAAGAAAGAGTACTTTGTTTTATCTACTTTTGTTTCACATTAAAAACAATATAAATTATGAAGAAAATCGGAATTTTGATGCTTGTTGCATCTATTTTTTTAAGTTCATGTGTTTCTCAAAAGAAATACACAGAAATGGAAAACAATTATAACAAGAAGAGTTCAGAATTGGTGGATACCAAAGCTGAATTGATGAAATGTAGAATTGAAAGTGAAAGCAGACTCTCTGCATTAAATCAACAAGTAGCAGATTTGAAAAAAGACAAAGAAAAAACATTAGAATATGTTGAAAATTTAACCGTCTTATCAAAATCAGCTTCTGATAACATTAAGGAAACCTTAACTCAAATGGGGAAAAAAGATGAATATATTAAATATATTCAGAAAGCAATCACCAAAAGAGATTCTTTAAATTTGGCTTTAGGCTTTAAATTAAAAAGTGTGCTAAAAGATGGTTTCACCGATGAAGATATTCAAATTGATGTTGAAAAAACAGTGGTGTATATTTCAATAGCTGATAGATTATTATTTAAAAGCGGAAGCTATATAATTTCTAATGATGCAAAAAGAGTATTGAAAAAAGTGGCTGATGTAATTGCTGCACAACCTGAATTAGAAGTTATGGTTGAAGGCTATACAGATAACAAGCCAATCAACACTCCAGAAATGAGAGACAACTGGGATTTGAGTGTTAAACGTTCAACTTCAGTAATTCGAGTTTTACAAAATGATTTTAATATTCAACCAAACCGTTTAATTGCTGCAGGTAGAAGTGAATATATGCCATTAGAATCAAATGATACTGTGGATGGAAGAGCAAGAAACAGAAGAACACGTATTGTTTTAATGCCTAAATTAGACCAATTCTTTAAATTATTGGAAAGTAAAGTAGAATAATTTACAATATAACTCATTAGAAAAAGCGCGCCAATGGCGTGCTTTTTTGTTAGTTTAATTCAATATCCAACAGTTGCAATCCATCATACTGCAAAAGGTATTCTTCTTGGAGATGTGGTGGTTCATTCCTATTATTAGTATTGCCCAATCCAACGTTTGCAAAGAGTACTTTGGCATTGTTTTTTCGAGCATGTAACTTAATACTTTCCATCCAAATAACATCATAAGGAATAAGATAATCAGAAATGGGAACCGCTTTTATAACCACAAAATAACGCATCTTGTTTTTATCAATACACACAAACTGCGGGTTCTTTTTTAACTGACTATTAATGGCAATAAATTCATAACCTTTGGCTTCTATATCTTTGCCAACAATGTTCATTGCCAAATTGTGTAATTCCTGGGTAGTAAGTGGTCTGCTCATTTTAAAACATTTTGCATAAAAAAATCCGACACAAAGGTATCGGATTTTTTCTTATTCTTTTGATTACTTGGATTAGCCTCCGAAATCGTCAAATCTAATATTTTCATCAGCTAAACCGAAATCTTGTCCCATCTTTTGAACTGCCTGATTCATTAATGGCGGTCCACAAAAGTACAATTCAAGATCTTCTGGTGACTCATGTTTAGATAAGTATTCATTGATAACGGCATTGTGCACGAAACCTGTAAACCCGTCTCCTACAGTGTCATTTATGTCCTTTTTTGTTACCCAATTGTCTACTGGTAAAGGTTCAGACAATACCAGATAAAACTTAAAGTTAGGAAATTCCTGTTCTAATTGACGGAAGTGATTGGTATAAAACAATTCGCGTTTTGAACGTCCGCCATACCAAAAACTAACTTTTCTTCCAGTTTTTAAGGTTTTGAATAAATGGTACAAATGTGAACGCATTGGAGCCATACCGGCGCCACCACCAACATATAACATTTCAGCATTGGAATCATTGATAAAGAATTCTCCATAAGGACCAGAAACGATTACTTTATCGCCAGCTTTACGAGAGAAAATATAAGATGAGGCAATACCTGGATTTACATTCATCCATCCGTTTTTAGCCCTGTCAAAGGGAGGAGTTGCAATACGGACATTCAACATAATTTCTGTTCCTTCAGCAGGATAAGAAGCCATGGAATAAGCACGCACAACAATTTCTTTATTCACCATTTTTAAAGGCCATAAAGCAAATTTATCCCATTCCTCTTTAAATTTATCAGGTGTTTCATGTTCTTCAGGATGTGCTGTAATATCTATGTCAGAAAAATTGATTTCACAAGGAGGAATTTCAATTTGAATATATCCACCAGCTTTATAACCCATATCTTCAGGAATTTTAACAACGAATTCCTTGATAAATGATGCTACGTTATAATTACGAACTACGGTTCCCTCCCATTTTTTAATACCAAAAACTTCTTCAGGAATACTGATATCCATATTCTGTTTTACCTTCACCTGACAAGCCAAACGAATTCCCTCTTTTAATTCTTTACGACTAAAGTTGGGAGTTTCTGTTGGCAAAGCTTCTCCACCACCTGAATGCACATGACATTCACATTGTAAACAAGTTCCTCCTCCACCACAAGCAGATGGCAAAAATATTTTTGCATTTCCTAAAGTGGTCAATAATGAACCTCCTGAAGAGACTTCAATTTCCCTTTCGCCATTAATCGTAATTTTTACTGGACCTGAAGGCGATAATTTTTGTTTTACGACCAATAATAACGCAATCAATAATAGTGTTATAATCAAAAAGACCACTACTGTTGCTAAAATTATATTTACGGTACTTATTGCTAATATGATCATTATTCTATAATTTCTATTTCGTTCTTAGCTATTTTAGTAGCTTCTTTGGTAATTTCAACTTTTTGTTGAATTGGTTCAACAACTACCGTTTTTACAGGTTCTTTCTCTGCTTCATCACCTCCTCCGGTTAACATTCCTCCAAAACTCATAAATCCTATAGCCATTAAACCCGTAATAATAAAAGTAATCCCTAAACCTCTTAAAGGTGCAGTTACATTTGAATACCTGATTTTTTCACGGATAGCTGCAATGGCTAAAATGGCTAAAAACCAACCAATTCCAGAGCTTACACCATAGTTAAACGCCAATCCTAAAGTTTGTATTTCACGAGATTGCATAAATAAGGAACCTCCCAAAATTGCACAGTTTACAGCAATTAATGGCAAAAAGATTCCCAAGGAATTGTACAATGAAGGCGAAAATTTCTCAACTACAATTTCAACCAACTGTACCATTGTTGCAATGGTTGCAATAAACATAATAAAAGACAGAAAGCTTAAATCGTATTGGGCATACTCTGGGCCTAACCAAGCCAAAGCACCATCTTTCAATAAATAAACATCTAACAACCAGTTTAGTGGAACTGTAATTGCCATAACAAATATTACGGCTGCTCCAAGACCAACGGCGGTTGCTACTTTTTTAGATACGGCAAGATAAGAACACATTCCCAAGAATGTTGCAAATATCATATTGTCTATAAATATCGACTTAAAAAATAATTCTATATGTTCCATATATTTCAGTTTTCAGTTCTCAGTTCTCAGTTCTCAGTAATTGCTTACTGTTACTGCGTACTTTAAACCAATTTTAATTTTGTTCTATTAATGCCGTATTTCTTGAGCGTTGAACCCAAATTATTATTCCTATGGTAATTAAAGCCATAGGTGCCAACAACATAAATCCATTGTTTTCATATCCGTAAGCGTAAACACCTGTTTTTTCAATAGAATCTCCTAAAACTCTGTATCCTAATAATGAACCAGAACCCAATAATTCTCTAAAGAAACCAACGATAACTAAAATAATTCCGTAACCTGCAGAGTTTCCAATACCATCTAAAAAGGATCTCCAAGGGGTATTTGCCAATGCAAAAGCTTCAAAACGACCCATGATAATACAGTTAGTGATAATTAAACCTACAAAAACAGACAATTGTTTTGACAATTCATAAGCAAAAGCTTTTAAGATTTGGTCAACAATAATTACCAAAACGGCGGCTACGATTAATTGCACAATAATTCTGATTTTTGGCGGAATGATATTTCTCATTAATGAAATGACTGTACTTCCCATAGCCACAACAAACATTACTGATATTGACATTACTATGGAAGGTTTTAACTCTGCCGTAACTGCCAATGCAGAACAGATACCTAATACCTGAACAGTAATTGGATTATTATCTGCTAATGGATCAGTTATTAATTTTGCATCTTTTTTTGATAAAAGTCCCATAAATTATTGTTTTAATGTTTTTAAATAGGGTATATACATTGCCAAATCTTTCTTAAGCATTGCAGATAAACCAGTACCTGTAATTGTTGC
>JBAZGP010000184.1:0-4516 GCA_041652835.1 Lutibacter sp.
TTTCAAAAAACAACATCCAAATCATGTGGTGGTTTCTTATGTAAACACTTCCGCAGAAATAAAAGCGATGACGGATATTGTTTGCACTTCCTCAAATGCCGAAAGAATCATCAATTCTATTCCAAAAGAGCAACCCATTATTTTTGCTCCTGACCGAAATTTAGGCGATTGGCTCATTAAAAAAACAGGTCGTAATATGTTGCTTTGGGATGGCGCTTGTTCAGTTCATGAAGCTTTCTCAATAGATAAAATATTGGAATTATACGCTGAAAATCCAGATGCTGTAATTATTGCGCATCCAGAGGCTAAAGCTCATTTATTAAAAGTCGCCAAATATGTAGGCTCAACTTCAGGATTGTTAAATTATGTAAAAACAAGTAACGCGAAAAAGTTTATTGTGGCTACTGAAGTGGGAATTTTACACAAAATGCGTCAGGAATCACCCGACAAAATTTTAATTCCTGCCCCAGTTGATGATAACAATTGCAATTGCAGCGAATGTCCTTATATGAAGATGAATACCATGCGAAAATTGTATTTGTGTTTAAAACATGAATTGCCAGAAGTTAAAGTAGATGCCGAATTAAGTAAAAAAGCATTGGTTTCTATTGAACGCATGCTTGAACTTTCTAAATAACAACAAATTAAATGAATGTTGAAAAAAAATTATTCAGTTCCGATTTTCTAATCATAGGTTCTGGAATTGCGGGCTTGAGCTTTGCCTTAAAAGTTGCCAATCACTTTAAAGATGCTTCTGTTATCATTATAACAAAAGCCGAAAAAAGCGAAAGCAATACCAAATATGCCCAAGGCGGAATTGCTACCGTTTGGAATAAAACCGTCGATTCTTTTGAGCAACATATAGAAGACACTTTAATTGCAGGCGATGGTTTATGCGATGAAGAAGTCGTTAAAATGGTAGTTGAAGATGCACCTGCAAGACTCAGGGAACTGATGGATTGGGGCGTTGAATTTGACAAAACCAACAAAGGAAATTTTTCTTTAGGAAGAGAAGGCGGCCATTCACAAGACCGAATTTTGCATCATGAAGATTTAACAGGCGCAGAAATTGAAAAAACGCTGATAGCCAAAGTTGAAAAAACAAAAAATATACAGTTTTTATCGCACCATTTTGCAATTGATTTGATTACTGAACATCAGGTTAAAAAAAGACAAACCTCTGTTTCAGAAAAAATTACTTGTTATGGCGCTTATGTTTTAGACGAGAAAAAAAATGTGGTAAAAACATTCGCGGCTAAAGTTACGATGCTCGCTTCAGGTGGAAACGGACAGGTTTATTTTACCACCACAAATCCGGTAGTTGCCACCGGCGACGGAATTGCAATGGCTTATAGGGCGATGGCAGAAGTTTCCGATGTTGAATTTATCCAGTTTCACCCCACTGCTTTATACAATCCGGGAGAATATCCGGCTTTTTTAATTTCAGAAGCTGTTCGAGGTGCTGGCGCCATTTTAAGAGATTATTACGGCAACCGATTTATGCATAAATATGATGAACGTGAAGAATTGGCATCTCGGGATATTGTGGCAAGAGCCATTGACCATGAACTTAAAATAAGTGGAATGCCTAACGTTTATTTAGATTGTACGCATTTGGAATATGAAACTTTCAAAAAACACTTTCCAAATATTACTGAAAAATGCCTGACTTTAGGAATTGATGTGCGAAAAGATTTTATTCCTGTATCACCTGCAGCACATTATATTTGCGGGGGCGTAAATGTGAATAAAAAAGGAAAAACTTCCATTAAAAATTTATATGGTGCCGGCGAAGTGACCAGAACTGGACTTCATGGCGCTAACCGATTGGCTTCAAATTCTTTGTTAGAAGGCATTGTTTTTGCCCATAAGGCTTTTGAAAATTTAACCATGCGATTTGATAAAATAAAAGCACCAAAAAATATCCCGGATTGGAATGATAGTGGCGTGGTGAAAAATATGGAGAAAATATTAATTACGCACGACAGAAATGAAGTGAAAACCATTATGAGCAATTATGTTGGTATTGTTCGCTCCAATGAACGTTTATTGCGTGCAGAAAGAAAACTTCATGTGTTGTTTGAAGACAACAAGCGACTTTACGACCATTCTGAACTTTCCGTAGATTTGTGTGAACTTAGAAACCTAATTACAACTGCATTTCTAATTACCCGATTTTCCAAAGTAAGGAAAGAAAATAAAGGTGGTTTTTTCAATATAGACTTAACGATTGGAACGAAATAACGTATCCATTTTGACTTGCTATTTTGCACATTCACATCGTTAAAAGCCTCACTTTAGCTACGACTATAGCTGTGTTTTTTGCCTCGTTATTGCACAAAATAGTATCGTCAATTCTGGTCACTTTATTTCATCTCAAACCCATAATAAAAAAGGAGCTTTAACAGCTCCTTTTTTTAATTCAATTACCAAATTTTAACCCTATCCTCAGGTTTTAAATACATTTTATCTCCCGGTTTAATATTAAATGCTTCGTAAAAAGCATCAACATTTGTTAATGGCATATAGGCTCTGTACATTCCTGGTGCATGCGGATCAGTTTTTATCAAATTACGTAAAGCATCTTCACGCATTTTAGTTCTCCAAATTGTTGCCCAAGAGATGAAAAAGCGTTGTTCACCCGTAAATCCATCTATTTTTTCTGGTCTTCCGTTTGTTTTATAAAATAATTCCAGTCCTTCTAAAGCAGCGTTCACACCACCTAAATCGCCAATATTTTCCCCCAAATTAAAAGTGCCATTTAAGTACACTTCAGGCAATGCCTCAACGGCACTATATTGATCAGCCAATTTTTTTCCAAGCACTGTAAATTTTTCTAAATCTTCAGCAGTCCACCAATCCACTAAATTACCGTCACCGTCAAATCTTGATCCAGAATCGTCAAAACTATGTGAAATTTCGTGACCAATAACTGCTCCTATTCCACCGTAATTAACCGCTTCATCAGCTAAATAATTGTAAAAAGGTGGTTGTAAAATGGCTGCAGGAAACACAATTTCATTATTTGTGGCATTAAAATAGGCATTTACCGTTTGAGGAGACATTCCCCATTCTGTTCTGTCCACAGGATTTCCTAATTTTGCAATGTTTTTATCGAAATTCCATTTTCTGGCATTCAATGTATTTTGGAAATAAGAACCTCCATCTTTTACGCCAACAACTTCAAGAGCTGAATAATCTTTCCATTTATCTGGATAGGCTATTTTAACTGTTAATTTATGCAGTTTTTCAATGGCTTTTTGTTTTGTTTCTTCGCTCATCCAAGGTAATTTTTGAATTCGGATTTCATAACCTGCCATCACATTTTTAATCATTTCCATGGCTTTGGCTTTTGCTTCTGGCGGAAATTTTTTGTCGACATACAATTTACCCAAGGCTTCACCAATTACACCATTTATGGAACCCAAAGCTCTTTCATTGCGCGGAAGTTGCTTCACGGCACCTGTTAATTCTTTACCGTAAAATTCCCAATTTGCATCAGAAATTTCATCACTTAATGTACTTGCGGAACCATCAATTGCTGTCCATTTTAAATACAATTTAACATCTTCAATAGGACTCGCTTTTAAAATGGAATCCATGGCTTGCATATATTTAGGTTCTCTAACAACAACACTGTCCAATTTTGAAATACCAACTCCTGTGAAAAAATTAGTCCAGTTAACAGAAGAAGTCAATGCAGATAATTCTTCAATACTTTTTGGATTGTAAGTTTTTCGACGATCTCTTGCCTCTTCTTTGGTTATTCTTGGTTTTGCCAAATTGTATTCGAAATCAAAAATTCGTTGTGCATTTTTATTTGCAATTTCTTGGGTATCTCCAAAAAACTGAAGCATTTTTGAAATATGCGCAACATATTTTTCTCTTTTTAATTTGGTATTTTCATCCTGATCCATATAATAATCACGTGACAAACCTAATCCTGCAGGCGAAACGTAAACCACATACCTGTTGCTGTCTTTTAAATCGTTAGAGATAAAAAAGCTGTAAAACCCAACGCCGCCATAAGGAGCTTCTTCAATAAAAAGGTTGTTCAAATCCGCCAAATTATTCACCGCATCAATTTTAGCCAAAAATGGAAGAACCGGAGTAATTCCCTTATTGTTTCTTGAAACCGTATCCATGATAGATTCATAATAATTTACGGCTTTTTCTTGATCGGACATTGCCGTTAATTTGCCTTGAGCATCTTTTGATTTTGAGGCATTTTGATTTTTGATGGCTTCATCTAAAATTTCTAAAACATCTGCATCAGTTTTTTTTCTGAGTTCATTAAAACTTCCCCAAGAAGTCCTATCTGCAGGAATTTCAGCTTTATCCAACCAAGTTCCATTTACATATCTAAAAAAATCATCAGCTGGACTTATACTGGTGTCCATATTTTTAATCTCTAATCCAGGAGTGTGCTTTTCTTTCATTTTTTCTTGTGCATTAGAAGAATAGTTTATTGATACTGACGCAATTAACAGTAAAAATAATTTATTTGTATTCATAT
>JBAZGP010000184.1:4526-6996 GCA_041652835.1 Lutibacter sp.
CCTTTCATCACTTTCCCATCTTCTCTATAAATTGGATTCCCATCTTCACCCAATTTGCTCATATTGCTGCGTTGAATTTCATTAAAAACTTCTTCAATTTTATGTTGCAGTCCATGTTCTAAAATAGTGCCGCATAAAATATAAAGCATATCACCTAAAGCATCGGCCACTTCAACCAAATCATTGTTTTTGGCAGCTTCCAAATATTCTTTATTTTCTTCAGCCATTAAATCAAAACGCAACTTTAATTTATTTTCATCCAATTTTGCAGTTGGCTTATGTTGAATTCCCAATCCGAATGCTTCATGAAATTCCTGAACAGCTTTCAGTTTATTGATCATTTATTGGTGTTTTTAAGTTTGATTTGAATGATTATAAAAACTTATTGAGTAACTGCGAAGGCACAATTTTTAATACAAAAGCAACCAGTCGCCAACGTTTTGTAATGTACGCTTTTTTCTTTTTATTTTTGATTGCGGTATAGATTTGTTTTGTGGCTTTTTCTGCTGAAGCCATCCAAAATGTTTTGCCAATTGCCATTGAAGTATCCACAAATCCAGGTTGGATATCTGTTACGTAAATTTCAGCTTTACTTCTTTTTGCTTTCAACCAAAGCGATTCCAAATAATTTGCCTGAAATGCTTTCGAAGCAAAATAAGCCGGCACATGACGATTTCCCCGAATAGATGCAACGGATGAAATTCCTACCAAATGGCCATAACCTTGTTTTCTGAAAAAATTATAAGCGAGTCCATAAATTTTAGTTGCCGCAAGAATGTTGGTTTGTAAAGTTGGCAATTCCTTTTCCCATTCCAGTTCGTAATTTGCACCGCCTACACCCGAGCTAAACACAATTAAATCGATGGTTTCAAGTTCGTTTTTTAAATCCGAAAACAAAGTGTCACAAGAAGTTAAATCATTTACATCGTGGACTTTAATTACATATTTTTCAGGATTCGTTGCCTTAATTTCTTGAAGTAATTGTTCCCTTCTTCCAGTAATTACAACCTTATAGCCATCTTCAACCAATAATTTTGCCAATTCTTTCCCTAATCCAGATGATGCCCCAATAATTAATGCATTCTTCATATTGAAAATTTATGTACTTTTGACGCTAAATATACAAATTTTATGTTTAGTAAAGGTCAACTAATTTTTGCGGCTTTATTTGTAATTGTCTTTGTAATGGCTATGGTTTGGAGTTATAAAAAGGACATTAAAATTCATAAAAAATATTATAAAAACACTTTTATTGTGCTTATTTCAATCATTTTGGCTATTCTTATTTTTACCTTAATCATCTTCTCTTTACATTAAAAAAAATCCGCTTCAAAAAATTGAAACGGACTTTTACAAATTCATAGCTGCTTTTTAATTTTCATCAGGCAAAGTGGTGAATCTTTTTGCATAATCCATCATTTGCTCCGCAAAACTTGCAGGCTGAACAATATTTACGTCTTTAATATTTCCTTCAGCATCTAATTCTGTTTCTAAAACTGGATTTATAAAACCGCTGTAAGGAGCCGATTTAAATTTGCTATTGCGCTCTATAACTTCTTTATGAAGCGCTTGGTCAACTTTTACACCGTAAGTTTCAACCAAAGCTTTTCCTGCTTTAAAATCTCCCTCCGATTTAATGCGTTGAATTTCACTTAACAATTCACCGAACAAAACTCTTAATTTGGCATAATCTCTAATTACAAAATAGGTTTTATTGTCTTTTACCACTTTTTCAATTACATTGTCTTTTTTCCCTTTTTCAAAAGCCCAAGCAGCCACCAATTGTCGGTTTCTCATATGTGCTTCTTCAATGTCATCGCCTAAATTTAAACGCGTTAATTGGGTAAGTAACCCATTTCTGATGTAGCCATCATAAGCAGCTTTTCCAATTCCTTGTGCGTTAGGTGAAATATTCATTTCCACCAATTTTTCATCTGGCAAAAAATACAAACCAACCAAATCTGCTCGTGCTTCTTCTAAAGTTGAAGAATAGTTTTTCAAAGTTTCTTTTGGCTGTCCAATTCCTTCATTTATTTGTCCGCTGGCATGTCCAATAACTTCGTGCAAAGCCGTATGCAATTTATCGGCCTCTTGTCCGTATTTAATTTCGTCATTGATTTCTGCTTCATCAAAAGCAAATTCTTTTAATTTTTCTGTTCCTCCAGCATTGTTGTATGCTTCAATAATATTTCCAAGAGAAACCGATTTTGAGCCATGTTGTTCCCGAATCCAGTTGTTATTTGGCAAGTTTATACCAATAGGTGTTGAAGGCGAAGAATCTCCAGCTTCTGAAGCCACATTTACCGTTTTATAAGAAACTCCCACCACATTTTTCTTTTTATGGGAATCCTGTAAAGTTGAATTGTCTTCAAACCACTGAGCATTTTCAGCCAAAATTGCCATTTTTTTAGACATATCAAAATCTTTCAGCTGAACAATAGATTCAAAAGAACCTCTAAATGCTTTTGGG
>JBAZGP010000185.1:0-6986 GCA_041652835.1 Lutibacter sp.
TACAATAACCGTTCTGCGCAACTAAAAAATGACTAAAACTAACCTTTATACCGATGCTTTAAGCCATCCCATTTTTGAATATATTTCACAAGCAGCAGCTGATTTACAGTTGGAATCTTACGTTATCGGCGGATTTGTACGTGATTATTTTTTAAAAAGAGGTATTCCGCAAGATATTGATATTGTTGCTGTTGGAAGCGGTATCGAACTGGCGCAAGCTGTAGCCAAATTATTGCCGAACAAACCGAAAGTACAAATTTTTAAAACCTACGGAACTGCCATGTTAAGATATAAAGACATTGAAGTTGAGTTTGTAGGTGCTCGTATAGAATCTTACAATGAAAATAGCAGAAACCCTGTTGTGGAAGATGGAACGCTGGAAGATGACCAAAACCGTCGAGATTTTACCATAAATGCGTTGGCTTTAAGTTTGAATAAATCAGATTTTGGCAATTTATTGGATCCTTTTAACGGATTGAAGGATTTGAAAGCTAAAATTATCAAAACGCCTTTAAGTCCTGAGTTAACTTATTCTGATGATCCTTTGCGTATGATGCGTGCCATTCGTTTTGCAACTCAATTGAATTTCACTATTGAAAAGGAATCTTTTGAAGCCATTGCCAAAAATGCGGAGCGGCTGGACATTATTACCCGCGAAAGAATTGTGGAGGAGCTCAACAAAATAATGAGCTCTGCAATGCCTTCTGTCGGATTTATATTGTTGCATAAAGCACAATTGTTACAACGTTTTTTACCCGAACTTACCAATTTGGAAGGAGTTGAAGAAGTTGAAGGGCAAAAGCATAAAGATAATTTTTACCATACCTTAGAAGTGGTGGACAATATTTCAAAAAACACAGAAAATTTATGGTTGCGTTGGGCAGCATTATTACACGATATTGGAAAAGCACCTACCAAAAAATTTCATAAAACATTGGGCTGGACCTTTCACGGTCACGAATATGTGGGTTCAAAAATGGTATATAAACTATTCAAACGTTTAAAAATGCCTATGAATGAAAAAATGAAGTTTGTGCAAAAAATGGTATTGTTAAGTTCCCGCCCGATTGCACTGGCTTTTGAAGTTACAGATTCGGCAGTACGGCGTTTGGTTTTTGATGCTGGTGATGATATTGAGAGTTTAATGACCTTATGTGAAGCCGATATTACCACTAAAAATCCATCAAAATTTAAAAAATACCATCAGAATTTTGAATTGGTGCGTCAAAAAATTAAGGAAGTAGAGGAACGCGATCATATTCGCAATTTTCAGCCACCAATTTCTGGTGAACTGATTATGGAAACTTTTAATTTAAAACCCTGTCGTGAAATTGGTGTTTTAAAAGAAGCCATTAAAGAAGCCATTTTAGAAGGTGAAATAGCCAATGATTATGAAGAAGCTTATGATTTTATGCTGAAAAAGGGAAAAATATTGGGGTTGAAAGTATTTAGTAATTGATTTTTTTCATAAACGCAATACTCTCATCGATAGTAAATTGTTCTAAAATAATTTGAATTGTCAGACAAATGTCTTATATTTGTAGACAAATGTCTATATTATGATTGAGTTAGTAGAAAAAAATGATGTTCAAATAAATAGAGCACTTAATAATTATATAAGAAAACTTGAGCGAAATGGGAAAGTTAGGGTACACAGAAAGGATGTTACCTATAACAAATTCTTTGCTGATAAAATGCTAATTGTAAAATCCATAAGATCTGGAATTCCATACACACTTTTTAAACTGATAAAAGATATTACTCCGTTTACGGAAAATGATTGGGCAACTTTTCTTGATATTTCTACTAAATCACTTCAACGCTACAAAAAGGAAAGTGATTATGTATTTAAACCAATTCATTCAGAAAAAATTATAGAACTTGCGGAAGTTACCAATTTGGGAAAAGACATTTTTGACTCCACTGAGCAGTTTTATACTTGGTTAAATTCTCCTTCATTAGCACTTGGCAATATAAAGCCAATTGAGTTACTCAAAGATTCCTATGGTAAGGAAATTGTGATAAATGAATTAAATAGAATTGACCAAGGAATATTTGTTTAATGAAAATATTTAGATTATCCAGAAAAAAATATTCAGAAGAATTGTCGGGTAAAGGTGCCTCATATTCTGGAAACAGGTGGAATTCTAAAAATACTGAAATGATCTATTGCGCAAGTAATAGAGCGCTTGCAATGGCTGAGGTAGCGGTACACTTAAATTTGGCTTTATTGCCGAATGATTACTTGATGTTGGAAATCGATATTCCAGATAGTATTATTATTGATAAAATTGATGATAAAAACCTTCCACCAGATTGGAATATATTTCCACACATTCAAGCAACGCAACATATTGGTGATCTTTTTATAAATCAAAATAAATATTGCTTGTTACAAGTTCCCTCTGCAGTTGTAAAAGGTGATTTTAATTTTCTTATCAATCCTTTTCATAGTGATTTTAAGCATATTAAAATTTCAAATTCATACAATTTTCCTTTTGATAAAAGATTGTGTTACTAATTAGTATGATAATAATCTGTAATACAAAGCTTTAAATTTAACCGCAATGTACGCTAAGGAAATCGCAATGAACGCAATGTGTTGTAAATCAACTATAATTAATATTGCGACCTTTGCTTTTTCTTTGCGACCCTTGCGGTAAAAAAAATAACAGTCTAATAATCAATTAGTTTTAAAATATTAATATAATGATTAGTTACAAGATTGTTTAGTTAAAAATTTTGAAAGTTAAAAGTTTACGCTTAAACGATTAACCGTTTAAACAGTTAAACAATTCAGCGATTCAACGATTCAACAATCATTAAAGCATTTGCATTTCGACCAATTTTTTGTAAACGCCATTTTTTGCAATCAACTCGCTGTGTTTTCCTTGTTCCACTATTTTACCTTTTTTCATAACCACAATAATGTCTGCTTTTTGAATTGTTGAAAGTCGGTGCGCAATAACTACTGAAGTTCTATTTTTCATCATTTTTTCGAGTGCATCTTGTACCAAACGTTCAGATTCTGTATCTAAAGCAGAAGTGGCTTCATCCAAAATCATAATTGGTGGATTTTTTAAAACCGCACGGGCAATACTCAACCGCTGTTTTTGCCCGCCTGATAGTTTGTTACCACTGTCGCCTATATTGGAATCGTAGCCATTTGGCATTTCATTAATAAATTCGTGTGCATTCGCAATTTTTGCGGCATCCATAATTTCTGTATTGGATTTATTTTCAATGCCCAGCAAAATATTATTTTTTACGCTGTCGTTAAATAAAATAGAATCCTGGGTCACAAGTCCTTGTAAATTACGCAACGATTTTTTTGTAAGGTCTCGAATGTCAATGCCATCAATTTTAATACTACCCTCATTTACGTCGTAAAATCGCGTCAATAAATTTGCAATGGTCGATTTCCCGCTGCCTGACTGACCTACAAAAGCCACTGTTTTTCCTTTAGGGATTTCCAACGAGAAATTTTTGAGCACATATTCATCTTCATATTTAAATGAAATATTTTCAATGCTGATGGCTGAGTTAAAGCTTTCTTTTACAAGTGCATTTGGTTTATCCGCCAATGGGGAAGTGGTATGCAAGATTTCCAGAACACGTTCTGCGGCAGCATCTCCTTTTTTAACACCATACACTGCTTTTGAAATAGCCTTGGCTGGGGTTAAAATGTTGTAAGCTAACGTCATATAAACAATAAAAGCATCTGGAGCCAATGTTTCCGAAACCAAAACCAAGGAGCCACCATACCAAAGCAATATGGCAATAACGCCAATCCCTAAAAACTCACTCAATGGCGATGCTAAATTTTGTCTGTTTAATAAAGAATTGGAGAATCTATAAAACCGAGTGGTAGATTCCCTAAATTTCGAATTGAAATAGCTTTCCGCATTAAACCCTTTTATCACTCTTAATCCTCCTAAAGTTTCTTCTAAAACAGATAAAAAATAACCTTGTTCTCTTTGAACTTTATCCGATTGTTTTTTTAATTTTTTCCCCACCAAAGAAATAACGAATCCGGTGATTGGAATAAAAATAAAAACAAATAAAGTCAATTGTGGACTTATAACCACCATAGCAAAAATGGTAAATAAAATCGTTAATGGTTCTCTTACAATCAATTCTAAAATGGATAAAAAAGAATGTTGGATTTCCAACACATCTGTTGAAATTCTTGCAATAATATCCCCTTTTCTTTTTTCAGAAAAATAAGCCAGAGGTAAATCCACCGTTTTTTCATACAAATCGTTTCTAACATCTTTTAAAACACCGTTTCTTAAAAAGGTAATAAAATACATGGCCAAATAACCAAATATATTTTTGAGTAAAAAGGTGCTGATGACAATGACAATCATAAATAACAGGGCCTTCATTTCACCTTCTGTATTTACTTTTATTGTAATGAAGTAATTAATGGAGTTTTCGATATAATCGCTTATATCACCTAGTTTTGTGATTCCTTCGAAAGAAGGTTTCGTGGTGATGGGTTCTGCGGTTTTAAACAACACTTTTAACATAGGCATCAACGATACGAATGCCAATGTTCCAAAAAAGGCATAAAAAATATTGCTGATAATGTTTAAAACACCATATATTTTATAAGGTTTTGCGTAAACCAATATTTGTCTGAAGTACTTCATTAATTTTTTAATTCTTTTGTTTTGCTAAACACAAAAATGGAGTTTAGGTTAATTTCATTTCTTTAATAATGCGCTGAATTTTGGCATCTAAATCGGCTTCCACCTTTTTTGCATTTTCAATACGGTCCAGTTTTTCTTTTACGCTAAAATAGAATTTTATTTTAGGTTCTGTTCCGCTTGGTCTTGCTGCTACTTTTGTGCCGTCCTCTGTATGATATATGAGTACATTGGATTTAGGAATGTCGATATTTTCAACCTTTCCTGTCAGTAAATTCTTTTTTGTTGAAGCTTCATAATCAAAAAGATAGTTCACTTTTGACCCATCAATTTCACTTACTGGTTTTTCACGCAACACAACCATCATTTGTTTAATTTGTTCGGCGCCATCCATTCCTTTTTTTACCAATGAAATTAGATGTTCTTTATAGAAACTGTTGTCCACATAAATTTGTAGCAATTCCTGATACATAGAACTTCCTTTATGTTTAGCATTTGCGGCAATTTCACAGGCCAATAAAGTAGCTGTTACAGCATCTTTATCTCGGACAAAATCGCCAACCATATAACCAAAACTTTCTTCTCCGCCACCTATAAATTCTTGTTTTCCTTCGGCATCACGAATCATTTTTGCAATCCATTTAAAACCTGTTAAACCCACTTTGGTTTCAACACCGTATTTCTCAGCAATTTCATTTACCAAATTGGTTGAAACAATGGTAGAACCCACAAATTGGTTTCCGTTTAGTTTGCCAGCTTCTTTCCATTTTTTGATTAGAAAATCGGTCATCAAACACATGGTTTGGTTGCCGTTCAACAATTTTAGGTTTCCTTCAAGATCTCTGATGGCAATTCCCAATCGGTCACCATCAGGGTCGGTTCCAATAACGATATCAGCATTTATTTTTTCGGCTAAATCAGTGGCCATTTTTAAAGCATCAGGTTCTTCTGGGTTTGGAGATTTAACAGTGGGGAAATCACCATTTGGCACACGTTGTTCCTCAACAAAATGAACATTTGTATATCCTGCTTTTTTAAAAGCTTTGGGAATAGCCATAATAGAAGTTCCGTGTAATGAAGTGAAAACGATTTTCAGATTTTCCCTGCCTTTAACATTGAAAGTTCCGCTTTTTACACTGGCATTTATAAAAGCTTCATCCACTTTTTCTCCAATAGTTTCAATTAAATCTTCGTTGGCTTTAAAGTTAATTTGAGAAAAATCCAAACGGTTAACTTCATCAATAATTTCACTATCCTGCGGAGGAACTATTTGCCCACCATCATTCCAATATACTTTGTACCCATTATATTCAGGCGGATTGTGTGAAGCGGTTAAAACAATTCCTGCATCACAGCCTAAATATTTTACGGCAAATGAAAGTTCTGGGGTAGGACGTAAATCTTCGAATAAATACACTTTAATATTGTTTGCGGAAAAAACATCGGCTACAATTTTCGCAAATGATTGGCTATTATGTCGGCAGTCAAAAGCAATGGCAACTTTTAATGGTTTATTTTGAAAAGTCTTTTGAAGATAATTGGACAAGCCTTGTGTGGCTTTTCCCAAGGTATATTTATTTATTCTATTGGTACCAGCACCCATAACACCGCGCATTCCGCCGGTTCCAAATTCTAAATCTTTATAAAAACGCTCAGTTAATTGATTGGGAGTTTCAGTTATTAATTGTTGAATTTCCTGCTGGGTTTCGCTGTCAAAAGTATCTGACAGCCATAGTTTTGCTTTGTCTAAAATCGTTTTCATCGTCTTAATTTATTATATATTCAAAAATATTATTATTAAATTTATGTTTTTGTTTCCTGAAAATTTTACAAATTAACTTTATTGGAAATAGAATATCGTTTGGTGTCCGACTTTGTGCGCAAAGTAATTTCACCTAAAAATCCGGCTAAAAACAATTGTGTTCCAATAATCATTGTTGTTAAAGCCAAATAAAATTGTGGTCTTTCAGTAATTAGTCGACCAGTGGGGTTAAAAAACAGTTTGTCAATTCCCAGATAAAGTGAAAAACAAAATCCAATAAAAAATGTAATAGTTCCCAGCAATCCAAACAAATGCATAGGCCTTTTGCCGAATTTCGATAAAAACCATATCGTAATTAAGTCTAAAAATCCATTGATGAATCTTTCCATTCCAAATTTTGTCACGCCGTATTTTCTGGCTTGGTGTGCAACCACCTTTTCGGTAATTTTATTAAACCCCGCATTCTTGGCAAGTACGGGAATATAACGATGCATTTCCCCGCTAACATCAATATTTTTTACCACTTCATTTTTGTAGGCTTTCAATCCGCAATTAAAATCGTGCAATTTTAA
>JBAZGP010000186.1:0-6983 GCA_041652835.1 Lutibacter sp.
TTCAGATCATTTAAAACAATTTGTCTTATCAATTCAACAATATCAAGTATTACGTTCTTTAAGAGAATTAAAAGGTGAACCTGCAAATCTTTTGACATTGCAAGCCGAAATGGTAAGTAAAAACAGTAATACTACCCGTTTGGTTGAAAAATTACGATTAAAAGGTTTAATAACCAGAATTCAAAGTGAAGAGAATAGGAGGATGGTAGAGATTCGTATCACAGAGAAAGGTCTAAATCTGTTAACAGAAATTGACGTTGTTCATTCGGATTTTAAAATTGGTGTGGTTGAAAACCTAACTGAAGATGAAATCCTGATGCTTAATAAATTATTGGAAAAAATTAGAAATAAATAAATCAACCCCAAAATTGGTTATTTTCTGAAATAATGAGTTTTTACCCCAACTTATTATATTAAAAAAGAACCTAAATCAAATAGTAAACAGTAAGAATTAATAGTAAGAAATTAATTGATTAGTAAGAAAAATGTAAGAACCCTTTAAACCATGAAGAATTTATGAATAAATAGATTAACCTAGAGATAGTATCACTGTAGTCACATACTTAAGAAAGCAATCCGAAAATGCTTTTCAAAAAGTTAGATGGTTAGTAAGAACTTTGATGCTGTCTCTTTTTTTATTAAATGATAAGGTAAGAACAAATAAATCAACCCAAAACTCCAAAACCCCAAAAATGAGTTCATTATTATTAATAGCATTAATAACTTTTCCTATAGCTGTTACGTTCCGTCGCAGTGTATTTCAAAGTAGAATTAAAAACTCAGAAGCTTTGGAATCTTTATATACAAAAGATTTATCTGGTTCAAAACAATTTAATTTGTGCGCATCAGATAAGTCTTTTGGTATAATAAAAGCAGCCGCAACAAATTTATCCAAAAGCCACCTTTCCCACAACGGTAACTGGAAGATAGATATTGCGGCTGTATTTTGTTTAAAATAAGCTGAAAGCCATTGTTAATAGTAATTATTTTTGACTAAACCAAAAACAGAAATTGAGTATTCTTTAATTGATTTAAAGAATTGTCTATAAAATATTAATTTAAATTTTTTGAATTATGATTTTAATGGAAAAAAACAGAATCAAAAGCAATAGGAGTAAATTGAAACGTATTTACATCAATACATTAATCCCGTATTTTAAATTTAGAACTAAAAATGGAAGTGTCATTGCTCCAAAAATGTGCAATGTTGCTTTATAAAAAATAAAATAATTATGAGTTCAAAAAAACCAGTTGTAACTATCTTTATAATTGTCGTCCCCACAACGGTAGTATAAGAAAGATATAGTCGCTACAACTGATCTTTATAGTTTTATCTTCTAATACAGTCGTAAATATCTTGAAAAAAAACTGCCGTCCCCACGATAATTTCTCTAACACAAGCATCACGATTGCAAATCTTTTAGTTTTATTTCTAAAATAAAATTGATAAATTAAATATTTTTGAACTGCTAAACTCTGCAAATGTAAATTATATCATTTATAATTCCAATTATTTTACACTTTTTAATGCATAAAAAGCTTTGTTGTTGAAAAATTTATTTAATTTTAATGAAAATAAATGTTAAATAATGCTAAAAAATAGCTTTAGCCATAGCTTAATTGTCTCTGAAAATGAAATTGATACATTGAATCATGTCAACAATGTAACTTATTTGAATTGGGTACAAACTGCGGCTCAAAAACATTGGAATCAACTTAGCAATACGGCTATTGACAATAATTATGTTTGGGTGGTGCTTCGGCATGAAATTGACTATTTTTCACCTGCAAAGTTGAATGATATTATTACTGTAATCACTTATATTGGAGATTCTTATGGCGTAAAATCAGAACGTTTTGTTGAAATAAAAAAGAACGATAAAATATTGGCAAAAGCGAAAACAATTTGGTGTTTACTGGATAAAAACACGATGAAACCTGTTAAATTCCCCTCTGAAATAATAGCGATTCTACAGTCGAACAAAGGATAAAACATCGTTATATCTATCTATTTTAGCTTGTTTTTTTCTTCAATCCATTGCGACATATATTTTGTGCTTTTCAAAGTGTGATGTAGCAACATTGCTCCAATAAAGTTATTTAATCGGTGTTTTATTTTATTTTTTGAAATATTTTTTATGCGACTAAACAATTTTTCTTCATATCTTTCTTTTGAATAACAGTTGTTAATTATCTCAATTCCGTTTTTTTGAGCATTTTCCCACAATTTTTCTTGAGTATATAATTCAACCGATTTCATCGCAAATTCATTCGGATTATCGACAATAAAGCCATTCCATGGCAATTTATGATGCATCGCTTCAGCTCCAATATTAGTCGTAATACTTGGAGTTCCATATTGCATGGCATCAATTAATTTACCTTTTAGCCCTGCTCCAAACCGAAGCGGTGCCAAACAAATTCTGGCATTTGTAAAAACTTCTTCAACACTTTCAGTCCAACCTTTTACCAAAAAACCTTCTTTATTATTTTGTAATTGCAGTTCCTTTTCAGAAGCATATGCGCCATAAATATGCAATTGGGCTTCAGGCAATTTTTCGTGAATTAATGGCCAAATAACTTCTTTTAAATATCGTACAGAATCAACATTGGGTTTATGTTTAAAATTTCCAATTGAAATGAAATGGTTTCGACTTTGAAAAGAAGGATAGGAGTGAATGTTATCTAAATTAATTTTATTCAATAGAAATGGCAAATAAAGCAATATTGATTTATCAATTTTGAAGGTTTTTTTTAACAACTTCATTTCATATTTTGAAATAATCAACGTTAAATCGCACCTATAAATACTGGCGATTTCGCGTTTTGTCAAATCATTTATTAAATGATTTAGAGTAACCATTTTATTATTTTGAGAGGCAACTTGCCTTGCATGTCGTAAAAAATGTAAATCTTCTGTATCTAAAATTCTGATGGCATCAGGGCAATTTTCAACAATTCGCCATCCAAATTGTTCTTCGGTTAAAAATCGATCGAACAGAACAAAATCTGGATTCATATTTTTAATAAAGATATCAAAACTGGAGTCATTCAACAGAATATCAAATGTTTGGATATTTCTAATTTTTAAATCATAGGAATTTTTTGTTTTTGAAGCGGTACAAATAAAAGTAATCTTAAAACCGTTTTTTTGAAATAAGTCAATTAGTTGAAGCATTCTGCTTCCTGCAGCTGTTGTATTTGGTTCAGGCCAAACAAATCCAATAATTAACAGGTTTTTCATATTTATTTCAAAAATACAATTTAATGTGCCTTTTAATTAAATTCTGCATAAAAAAGCCAGAAAATAAATTTTAGGTTTTACCACTGATACTATTTGGTGATGAAATATTGTTTATTAATTATTATTTCCTTAAAATTGCATCATTAATAAGATTGAAGAATTAAGTAATGTTGTGTAATTCGTTGAAACTCAAAATTAAATTCCTTAAAACGTTTTATTAAAATTAAAAAGGAAACACTATATTTGCAAAAGTTTCAATAAAATTAAATAGCTTTATTTGGTTTTTTCGGAATGAGTCATTGCAATAACCGGATAAATTATTGTGTAAATCAATTTTAAAATTGGCATTTTACAATTTTTTGTTTCATATTAAGATGACAACCTTAGCTGTTTAGGAAACAACAGAATAAATATTAAAAATTTTAAATTAATTAATGGCTGGATCACAAGAAACCTTTGGTAAAAAAGAAAGAGAAAAAAAACGTCTAAAGAAAAAGCAAGATAAACTTATTAAAAAAGAAGAGCGTAAAGCTGGCGGACAGGAAAGTGAGTTTATATATGTTGATGAATTTGGACAGCTTACCGATACTCCAATGGATCCATCTAAAAAAATAAAAGTGGAAGCCTCTAGCATAGAAATTGGAGTCCCTAAAAAAGAAGACAGAGAAGTTGAGGAAACAGAAAAAAAAGGAAAAGTGTCCTTTTTTGACAGCTCAAAAGGTTTTGGTTTTATTATTGAGAATGAGTCAGAAGAAAAATATTTTGTGCACGTAAGCGGATTATTGGAGGAAATAAAAGAAAATGACAAAGTTAGTTTTGAATTGGAACGAGGCTTAAAAGGAATGAATGCTGTTCGAGTAAAGAAAGTATAAGTTGAAATAAACATATAATTTGAATGAAAAGCTGCTTATTAAGCGGCTTTTTTTGTGACTATCTGCAAAATAATGAAGCCGGTTTTTTATTAAAAATATCCTTTTGAAGGAAAATTCAGGCTAAAACAAGCACTTTTGGGTTAAAACAATAAATAAGTTAAAGCCTTATAAATAAGCGTATCTTTGCATCTTTCAAAAAAAACAAATATGGCCACATTTTCAGCGTTGGGAATTCGCAAAGAATATATAGAAGGATTAAAGGAACTTGGAATTAAATTTCCTACAGAAATACAGGAAAAAACCATTCCTATTTTACTGAATTCAAAAACAGATTTTATTGGTTTGGCACAAACTGGAACCGGGAAAACCGCTGCTTTCGGACTTCCAATATTGCACAATATCAATAGCGCATTGCCTTATACCCAGGCATTAATATTGGCACCTACCAGAGAATTGGTGCAGCAAATAAAAAAGCAACTGTTTAAATATACAAAATATATCGACGATAAAATTTTTGTTGAAGGTGTTTACGGTGGTGAAAAAATTGACATTCAATTAAAATCTTTAAAGAGAACCACTCATATTATTGTGGCAACTCCAGGAAGATTGCTCGATTTAATTGAAAGGGGAGAAGTTGATTTAAAGAAAATATCAACATTGGTTTTGGATGAAGCTGATGAAATGCTGAGTATGGGTTTTAAACAGGATTTAAATCGAATTTTAAAATTTACAAGTGGCTCAAGAAATACTTGGTTATTTTCGGCAACAATGCCCGAAGAAATTCTGAAGATTATTAAAACTTACATGGCCGCTAATACACCAAAAGTTGCCGTAAACAAAAATAATTTGGTGAATGCAAATATTACGCATCAATACATTAAAACTGAAGTAAAAGATAAGGTTAATCTGCTGATAAAAATATTGGAAAGAAGGAGTACAGACAGGGGAATTATTTTTTGCAGAACAAAAGCTGGTACACAAAATTTAACCGCGCAATTGAAAGAAGAAGGTTTTTCCGTAGAAGCTTTGGAAGGTGATATGCAGCAAAAAGAACGCGATAAAGTAATGCGCGCATTTAAAAATGGAAGCCTGCAAGTTTTAATTTCTACCGATGTTTCGGCACGTGGAATTGATGTTGACAATTTGGCATTTGTTATTCATCATCAGCTTCCAGAGCAATTGGAATATTACACCCACAGAAGCGGAAGAACGGCCAGAGCAGGAAAAACAGGATTTTCAATCGCTTTAATTGTTCCTAATGAAGTACAAAGAATACATGAAATTCAGAAAGAATTGGGCATTAAATTTATTGAGATTTCAATTTAAATAAAATAAACAGGCATTTACAAATGAAAAGTAAAAAGCATTGTAACATTCCTATATTTATTCCGCAATTGGCTTGTCCGCACCAATGCGTATTTTGTAATCAGGAAAAAATAAGTGCTACTTTTTCAGTCCCAAAACCTGATGAAATTGCCGCTATTATTGATACTTATCTTGAAACTATACCCAACAATAAAGAAATTAACATTGCTTTTTTTGGCGGTAGCTTTACCGGAATTCCCAAAAATGAAATGATTTCCTATTTAGAAGCGGCTTATAAATATGTAAAAGAAGGTAAAGTTCAGGGTATTCGCTTATCGACAAAACCCGATTATATTACTGATGATATCTTGGATATTCTTGAAAAATATGGTGTAACTTCAATAGAGTTAGGAGCGCAGTCAACAAATAATAAAGTATTATTAAAATCGGGGAGAGGGCATAAGTTTGATGCTATCAAAAAAGCAGCTGGTCTCATCCGCAAAAGAAACTTTGAACTCGGATTGCAGATGATGCTTGGTCTTCCTTATGATACATTGGAACTTTCAATACAAACTGCCAAGGACATTGTTAGGCTGGGAGCAGACACAACACGTATTTATCCAACAGTTGTTGTAAAAGGAACTGTATTGGAAAAAATGTATGAAAGAGGAGACTACAAAGTGCTCTCGCTTGAGGAGGCCATTCTTTGGAGTAAAGAGGTTCTGAAAATATTTAATGCTACATCAATTAAAGTGCTTCGAGTTGGATTGCATCCTTCAGAAGAACTTGAGCTTGGAAAGTCACTTGTAGCCGGTCCAATTCACCCATCTTTTAAAGAAATGGTGTTAACTGATTTATGGGGTGATATTCTTTATGAAAATTTGGAAAAAAAAGGTCAATCAATTGTTGGTGTTTCCAGTAAACAATTGAATTACGCCATTGGATATAAAGGAAAAAATAGAAATAATTTAAAAATGAAAGGTTATGACATCAATTTTGTCGTAGATTCCTCTCTTAAAGATTTTGAATTAAATGTATGCTATAATTGATCAACGCAGTCCTGAACTTGTAAAAAATAATCTGGCTAAATACGTTGATGATGTATTTGAATTCTCAAGTGAAAATGTTACTTATAATTCCATTTCTGGCCATCCGGATATTTTTATGTTTAAGGATTCAAAAAAGCTTATTATAGCGCCAAACACCCCTAAAAATTTGATTGATTTTCTGGATAAGAAAGAAGTAAATTACGCTTTGGGAATAGAAAATGTTGGCGAATCATTAAAAGAAAGTTCCAGATATAATTGTTACAGTACCAAAAATTATTTTTTCTGCAATCAAGGGAAACCAGACAAGTCTATTCAAAATTATTGTACAAATAAACAATTAATACATGTGCCCCAATCTTATGTTAGATGCAGTATGTTTAGTATTAATTGTCAAAAGTTTATCACTTCTGATTTAGGGATTGCGAAAGTATTTGAAAATAACAAATTAGATCATTTCTATTTTGATCCAACAGCAATAAATATTGTAGATCATAAAAAAGAATTTATCGGATG
>JBAZGP010000187.1:0-5135 GCA_041652835.1 Lutibacter sp.
TGCAGCACAACATGAGGGCGATGCACAACGTATTTTAATCGTAGAAAGAGCAAAAGCCGAAGCGGAAAGCAAACGGTTACAAGGTAGGGGAATTGCCGATCAGCGCAGAGAAATTGCACGCGGTTTGGAAGAATCGGTTGATGTGCTTAACAATGTGGGTATTAACTCACAGGAAGCTTCAGCCTTAATTGTGGTTACACAGCATTATGACACCCTTCAAAGCATAGGAGAACATGTGAATTCAAACTTAATTTTATTGCCAAATTCTCCACAAGCAGGAAGCGATATGTTAAACAATATGGTAGCTTCATTCACGGCTTCAAACGTAATTGGTGAAGCGATGAAAAAAGCCAATAGCGAAAAAGGCATTATAAGAAAAAAACCAAAAACCTAACATCAATTAAAAACAAAAAAACCTGTGCAAATGCACAGGTTTTTAAATTATAAAATGACGAATTATTTGATTTCGTCATTTTTTTTATCTTCCGTTTTTTTCACATCATCACTATCTTCACCAGTTGCTTTTTTAAACTCTTTTATTCCAGTTCCAAGACCTTTCATTAATTCAGGCAATTTTTTTCCTCCAAACAATAATAAAATAGCCAAACCAATAATTATCCATTGCCAAGGGCCAACTATTCCTAAAAAAATATACAATGCATTCATAATCTTAAAATTTTAGAGATACAAAGATAGTAATTATTTCAAAACCAACATTAATTTTTATCTTTAATGGTTCCGCCTATCACAATCTTCGTTTTTAAAACTTCTGGAGTTCCTTTGTAATAAATTGAGCCTCCAAAACGTACTTGTGCATCTAATAATTCCGATGCATTCACTTCAACATTTGCTCCTGAAGCTGCAGTAACTATGGTTTGTTTACTTTGTAAATCGTATGCGCTGTAAATACCCCCGGTAGTAGCTTCAATATTTTGGCTATCAGTTGAACCATTTAACGTAATTATGCCACCAGACACACTTTTTACGGTTAAATATTGTGTTTCTGTTTCCAATTTAATTTTCGCACCTTCTTGTGTTTTAACTTCTAAATGTTGCTGTTTAATAACTTCATCAGAAGTAATAGTTGCACCTTCATTAGCGTCTAAAACATTAATGTCTTTAGAGTAATAAAGAACGATTTTTGCATTATCCGCAGTAAAACCTTCTGGAAATCTCAACCGAATTTTTAATATTCCGTTTGAATTTTTTACTGAAATTTGTTCGGCTTTAGGCCCAGAAATTTCAATTTTTGAACTAGAAGATTTTTCAAGTTCAACCGTTAAACCGTTATAAACCTTTACGGTATTAAAATCCCCTAAATTGGTAATAATTGGTTCTTGCGCAAACAAAGTTGCGGAAAACATAATAAGTAATAATGTTATTTTTTTCATTTCAATATTATTTTACATTTATAACAACTACCGAGCCCAATAATTGTTCCAAATTTGTTAATTATTTATTAATCTTTTCCAACAAGGTAAAATCCAGGTGTTTGCGTTCCAAATCGGTATTTTTCACTTTAATTAAAACTTGGTCACCAAGCTGATAAAGATTGTTGGTAGATTGCCCTACCAAAGCATATTGTTTTTCATCAAAAATGTAAAAATCATCTTTAATTTCACGAATTCTGCACATTCCCTCACAACCATTTTCAATGATTTCAACATAGATTCCCCATTCTGTTACACCAGAAATAACACCTTTAAATTCCTGATCCATGTGTTTTTGCATATATTTAACCTGCATATACTTAATGGAATCACGTTCCGCATTTGTGGCCAATTGTTCTCTTTCAGAAGAATGTTTGCATTTTTCTTCATAAATTTCTGCTTTTGGCGATTTACCACCCAATAAATAATGTTGCAGTAAACGATGCGTCATCACATCGGGATATCTTCTTATTGGTGATGTAAAATGACTGTAATATTCGAAAGCCAAACCGTAATGACCAATGTTATCAGTGGTATAAACTGCCTTGCTCATGGCTCTTACCGTTAAGGTTTCAATCATATTTGCCTCACTTTTTCCATTTACGTCACTCAGTAATTTATTAAGTGAAGCTGCGGTTGATTCTTTGCTTGTGGTATCTATTTTATTGGTATATCCAAATTTGCTGACAATGGTTTGAAGTGCCACCAATTTATCAATGTTTGGTTCATCATGTACCCTATAAATAAAAGTATTTTTAGTGGGTACACCTTTACTTTTACCAACAAATTCAGCAACTTTTCGGTTGGCCAACAACATAAATTCTTCAATCAATTTATTGGCTTCTTTGGCTTCTTTAAAATAAACTCCAGTTGGTTCTGAATTTTCATCCAAAATAAATTTTACCTCGGCGCGATCAAACGTAATAGCACCTTGTTGCAATCTATTATTGCGAAGAATTTTTGCCAATTCATCCATTTTTAAAACAGCGGAAACAATTTCGGGTTCTACGGTATATTGTTCTCCTGTTAAAGAAGTATTCTGAGAAATAACCCCATTTTTTGATTCAATAATTTCTTGGGCTTCTTCATAAGAAAACCTTTGGTTGGAATAAGTTACTGTACGTCCAAACCATTCATGAATCACTTGTGATTTATTATTTATTTCAAAAACGGCAGAAAAAGTCAATTTTTCCTCATTTGGCCGCAGCGAACAAACGCCATTCGACAATACTTCTGGAAGCATTGGAACTACTCTATCTACCAAATAAACAGATGTTGCCCTATTATAAGCTTCATCATCCAAAAAAGTATTTTCATGCAAATAATGAGAAACATCCGCAATATGAATTCCAATTTCATAATTGTCATTTTCCAAAATTTTAAATGACAAAGCATCATCAAAATCCTTTGCATCTTTAGGATCTATGGTAAAGGTAAGGTCATTTCGCATGTCTCTGCGCTTTTCAATTTCCTGTTGTGTAATTTCAATAGGAAGTTTTGTAGCTTCATCTTCAACTTTTTCCTCAAATTTATAAGGCAATCCGTATTCTAAAAGTATAGAATGAATTTCGGTGTCATGAACTCCTGGTTTTCCAATAACTTCCAAAATTTCCCCAAAAGGATTTTTTGAGTTTTCAGGCCAGTCAACCATTCTTACCAATACTTTCATTCCGTGTTCCGCATTTTTAAGTTTGTTTTTTGGAACAAAAATATCAGAATACATTTTTGTATCATCAGGAACTACAAATCCAAAGCTATTGTTAAGTTGAATTACGCCAACAAAATCAGTTTTTGCGCGCGTGATAATTTCAACAACATCACCTTCTTCCCTACTATTTTTTTGACGTTTGTATAAATAAATTTTTACGGTATCTTTATGTAAAGCCCTATTTAAATTTCGTGCAGGAATATAAACATCATGGTCCAATTCATCACTAATAAAATAACCATTTCCATTTGAAGTGGCATCAATAGTACCAATATAATATCTTGAAAGTGCAGCAATTTTATATTTACCGCGCTCAGCTTCTTCAATTTTCTTCTGTGCTTTTAATGCTTCTAATTGTTTAATGATTTGATTTCTTCCGTTGGCATCTGTAATTTGTAATTTTGCACAAATTTGACGGTAATTGAAACTTTTATCAGGAGATTGATTTAATATTTTTAATATTTTTTGCGTTAAATCTTTAATCTCATTTCCTCTCTTTTTGAAAATTTCTTTTCTTTTCGACATGTTTTTTGTTCTCTTTTTAATTCCCTCAAAAGTACGATTTTTACCATAAACAAAATATTAGATGGTTATATAAATTACAAGTTGTACTTTTTGAACCAAAAATTATTAGGATAATTATGAATGATAAATAAATTTTACAGCTGAAATTATTCCGAAAGCCTTATATTTCATTGTATAAGAAGCATAAAAATTTAAAACCTTATTTTCTTCGGAAGAAATAAAACAAACAATTATACTGTTTTCTAATAATTAAAACCAACCATTTATAGTTTGAATAAAATTGTTATCAACACACTATATTTTAATAAAAAAATTATTTTAAAAATTTAAAAACTATTTGTGTTTATGATAGTGTGTTTATAAGTACAATAAGTTTATTCGCTAAAATTTTTACAAGCCACTTATCAAAAGATATAAACAGTTTATAAAAGTACAATGATTTAAAAATCAACTCTATTAAATAGGTTATAAACAATCTTTAAAATTAATAATATTTAATTTATTTAATAAGTTTTCTATTTTAAATTGTTGATAATGGCATTAAAAATTGTGAACAACTAAATTTAAAAAATGATAAGAATAATTGCGCAGTAAATATCAATTTTTGCATTACAACATTCAATTCATTTTACAAAAAATAGTTCTCATTTTTAAGCATAAAGTTGTTGACAATTTAAGTTTAAGATAAAATAGTTGTTAGTCAATAAGTTAAAAAATGCTATTAACAAAACTATTTTTCACTGTTGATAAGTATGAATTTGTATTTTTGTAAGTAATTAATGTCTTAATAAAGCTACTTATGACCATTGCAATAGGAAACGACCACGCAGGAACTGAATACAAATTCGAAATTGTAAAATTATTGGAAAAAAAAGGATACAAAGTATTAAACTTTGGAACCGATTCAACAGAGAGTATGGATTATCCCGATACGATTCATCCGGTTGCAAAAGCGGTGGAAAGCGGTGAAGCTGATTTTGGAATTACCCTTTGCGGCAGTGGAAACGGCGCTCAAATGACCGCAAATAAACACCAGGAAGTTAGGGCTGCACTTTGTTGGAATAATGAATTGGTGGCACTTGCACGCCAACACAACAATGCAAATGTATTAAGTATTCCGGCGCGTTTTGTTTCTTTGCAGCAAGCGTTAAATTTTGTTGAAATATTTTTGACGACATCTTTTGAAGGTGGTCGCCATCAAACAAGAATTGAAAAAATACCTTGTTAATTAACCAGTTAAATTTGGAAAATAAGAAGTTGAAAGTCTGAAAAATAAAAAAATAAAAAATATTTTAGCTTCAAGGAAAAAAATTAAAAATTGTAAATCAAAAATGGGTCACGAACATAACCATAGCCATCCAACTTTAACTGGTAAAAATTTACTTTTCTCCATCATTTTAAATATTATAATTACCATTGCGCAAATTATTGGAGGAATTGTTTCGGGAAGTTTGGCATTAATTTCTGATGCG
>JBAZGP010000187.1:5145-6949 GCA_041652835.1 Lutibacter sp.
CTTTAGTCATAAGTTACGGCGCCAACCTACTTACCCATAAAAAAAAGCAGACTTTAAAATATACCTTTGGTTATAAAAGAGCCGAAATGATTGCCGCTTTTTTTAACGCTGCATCCTTAATTATTATCGCTATTTTTTTAGGAATAGAAGCCATTAAACGTTTTTCTGAAATTAAGGAAATAAAAAGTGAATTGGTGATATGGCTGGCCATTTTAGGGATAGCCGCAAATGGTTTAAGTGTTTTGTTGTTAAAAAAAGATGCAAATCACAATTTGAACATGAAAAGTGCTTACCTACATTTATTGTCGGATATGTTAACATCAGTAGCAGTTTTAATTGGCGGCTTGTTAATGAAATATTATCAAATCTATTGGATTGATGCCTTTTTAACCTTGTTAATTTCAATTTATTTAATATATATGAGTTGGAATATTTTAAAGGATTCTTTAAAAATTTTAATGCTTTTTGCGCCTTCACATATAAAAATTAAGGAAGTTGTTAGTGAAATTGATAAAATTGAAAGCGTTAAAAATATTCATCATATTCATATATGGCAATTGAACGATCACGAATGCCATTTTGAAGCACATTTAGAATTTAAAGACGACATTAAATTATCTCAATTTGATGTCATTTGTGAAGAAGTTGAAAAATTGTTGTTGGAAAAATTTCAAATTCAGCATTGCAATTTACAGCCAGAATACAGAAGAGACGACCCTAAAGAAATTATAATCCAAGATTAAAATGCTACATGTTTTAACAAAATCATTTGAAGAACTGTCAACCAAAGAACTTTACGCTATTTTGCAATTGCGTGCTGAAGTTTTTGTAGTTGAACAAAATTGCGTGTACCAAGATATAGATGGAAAAGATAAGAAAGCGCTGCATGTTATTGGATTTAAAAACGATAAAATTATCGCTTATACACGTATTTTTAAAGCTGGTGATTATTTTGAAAAGGCAAGTATTGGACGCGTTGTGGTAGCAAAAAATGAACGTAAATATGGATATGGGCATGTGATTTTTGAATATTCTGTAGAAGCTGTAAAAGAACATTTTAAAGAAACTTCCATAAAAATATCGGCACAGCTTTATTTAAAGAAATTTTATGAATCTCATGGATTTTTTCAAATTGGCGAAGGTTATTTAGAAGATGACATTCCGCATATTTCCATGATAAATACCTAACTAAATGAACAATCCTAAAGTAAAAATTATTGAGATTAAAAATTTATCAAATTCCTACTATAAACTGGACAAAGTCGATTTTGAATATCAAACTAAAAACGGAAACTGGCAATCCCAAAGCAGGGAATCCTACAACAGAGGCGATGGCGCAGCAATTTTATTGTACAATTCAACTAAAAAAACGGTGATACTCACCAAACAATTTAGAATGCCGAGCTATTTAAACGGCAATTCCACTGGAATGATGATTGAAGTTTGTGCTGGTTTGTTAGATGAAAATAATCCGGAAGCTTGTATTATAAAAGAGGTTGAAGAGGAAACAGGTTATAAAATAACCAATCCAAAAAAAGTATTTGAATTGTTCTCCACGCCGGGAGCCGTAACAGAAAAAATATATTATTTTATTGCGGAATACCATGATGATATGAAAATAAGCGACGGCGGTGGTTTGGAAGAAGAGCAAGAAGAAATTGAAGTGTTGGAAATTAATTTTGACACGGCGCTAAAAATGGTTTCAACAGGGGAAATTAACGATGCTAAAACGGTAATTCTTTTGCAATTTGCAAAACTGAATAGTTTGGCATAAAGATATTTTTTGTTGATACTTATTTTGAAG
>JBAZGP010000188.1:0-6949 GCA_041652835.1 Lutibacter sp.
CTACTTATAACAGCACCTTTGCGTTATGGCGGTGGAAGTGCGATTATGAATGGAAGTACAATTAATAAACGTAGTGCGTTCAGACAGTTTTGTGCATCAATCCGCCACAACGCAAAGCCGCAAACCATTGGCATTTATGCAATCAGAAAATTTAGTTTTATAAGGAACTAATAGGATTTTAAACAAAAAAGATGAATATTATTGAGGATTTTGAAAATTGAAACAGAACTTAAACAAAAAGAGTATATTTCTTTTTTTAACTTTCTAATAAACACAGAAAATTCGGAATCTTTTAATAAATGAATGTGAAAATTGAATCGAAAACTAAAAAAGAATAATTATAACAAACAGAGAAATCTTTAAGATTTACGTTTTTAAAAACAATTGTAACAAATAGAGAAGTTTCAAGATTTACGTTTTTAAAGAATAATTATAACAAACAGAGAAAGCTTTAAGATTTATGTTTTTAAAGGATAATTTTAACAAATAGAGAAAGCTTTAAGATTTATGTTTTTAAAGAATAATTTTAACAAATAGAGAAAGTTTCAAGATTTTACAAATCAAACGCAATAATTGAAATGAAAACTAAAATAAAAGAGATTTTTCCAGTTTTAGGATTCATATTAAAAGTATGATTAAATGCACAAAATGCCAACACCGTATAAAATTTATGCTTAAATTTGAACTAAAACAAATGCACAAACAATCAATAAAAATTTGTTACGTACGAAAAACCTCAGGTTCTTACGTCGCATAAATCTTATAAAAACTCGTTTGGCAACATAAAAAAGATGAAAAAAATAATCTTCCTTCTACTCTTAAGCATACCATTCTTAATAAATGGGCAATCAGTTAAAAAAGTAAAAAACGAACTTCCAGATAAATCAGTTGAAATATTTTATGTTTCAAAATCAGATGATTCAACCAAACAAGGTTCTTATGAATTATTAAAGAATGGAAAATTAATGACAAGTGGGAACTATTTAAATAATGAGAAAGATGGAAAATGGTTAATCTATCATATCAATTCAGCAAAAAGTGCAGAAGGTAACTATGAAAAGGGAAAAAGAATTGGGCTTTGGAAGTTTTATAACAATAAGAATGAATTAATTCAAATATATGATTTTGAGAAAAGCATTTTAACAAATGAAGGACCACTTAAAAATGAGAATGATTTGGGTGTTGGAAATGGAAAGTACAAAGAACTATTATTCACAGATAAACCACCAACATTTGAAAATGGAAATATTGGAATACTTAATTTCACTGAAAAAAACTTTAGATATTCCGAGTTAAGAAAAGAGACAAAAGCACGTGGAAAAATATATGTTGGCGCAATTTTACTTGAAAATGGACAATTGATAGACATAAAAATTCTGAGAGGGATTGATGAAATTTTAGATAATGAAGCTATAAGAGTAACAAAACTTATGAATGGAAAATGGGCTCCAGCAGAATTTGAAGGAGAAAAAGTTGCTAAAAAAATTGCTATTCCATTTAACATAGAATAGAAAAAACGTTGCCTTGCCGTATAAAATTTATGCTTAAATTTGAACTAAAACAAATGCACAAACAATCAATAAAAATTTGTTATGTACAAGAAACCTTGGGTTCTTAGGTCGCACAAATCATAATACAAACACGTGTAAAAGCGGAAAAACAACATTAAAAGTTTAAGCTGAATTCTTAATTGATAAAATTTTCTTCAAAAAAGTGTGATTTTTGAAACCATAGTGCGAATAATTAAGAAAGAACGAATATTTCTTAATAGATTTAACCAAAATGGAGCACAAAAACATCAGACTAATTATTGTAGCCGCTATAGCATTTACAATACTTTCAGAAGGTTGTAGCATTACAGTAACCAAAAACATTTATAATGTGAAACCAAAAGCATCGCAAGAAACAGATAGACGATGTGCTGAGCTTGTCGAAGTAACAACTTACGTATTACGATTAGATTCTTAAACACCCAAACCAAAAAATGGACAAAGACAAATCAGCCAATTTTCTTGTTGTTATGGAGAGTCATAAAGGTATTCTTTATAAAGTGGCAAACTCATATTGTAGGAACATTGAAGATAGAAAAGACCTCATTCAAGAAATTATTATGCAGTTGTGGAAGTCATTTGACAACTACAACGAAAAGTTCAAATACTCAACTTGGATGTACCGAATTTCTTTGAACGTTGCCATTTCATTCTATAGAAAAGAGAACAGCAGAAAACGAATTTCAAACCCGCTTACAACAGATATATTCGATTTTACCGACACAGAAATAGTTGAAGAAAAAGAAACCAACTTGGGAATACTAAACCAAATAATTTTAGGACTAAATGATTTAGATAAAGCCTTAATGTTGCTATATCTCGAAGAAAAAAATTACAAAGAAATTTCAGAAATCATCGGAATTACAGAAACCAACGTCGCGACAAAAATCGGTAGAATTAAAAGCAAACTAAAACAAGAATTCACGCAACTTAAAAATCAATAAAATGGAAAATATAGAACTTATCAATATTTGGAAAGAACAAAATGCTAAAATTGAAAAGACATTGGCTATTAATAAGCGACTCTTAAAAGAGACCATTGGTCTAAAGGCAGAATCCGCATTAGGAAACCTGGTTAAATTGAAAACAGCCGGAATTATAGCTTTTGTAATTTATCTTATCCTATTGGGATACGCCTTAGTTTATGCCATTTCAAATTATTCTTCTGCAAATAATTACTTTATTGTTTCAATGTCGGCAATAGCTTTGATAAATTTAAAAGGGTTTACGGACTATATCAAACATCTTGCCTGGACAAAAAATATAAATTACAATGGGAGTGTGATGGAAATTCAGAAGCAATTATCAAAACTTCAATTATCCATCATTAACCACTCCAAAATTATGGTTTTACAATTTCCCTTTTGGACTACTTTTTATTTAAGTAACCGTTGGTTTCCACAAGACGTAGGTTTACCTTACATTATCTTTCAAATAGCGATAACAGGTAGCTTTACTTACTTAACTTATTGGTTGTACAAAATCCATAAACCCGAAAACTTATCTAAAAAATGGTTTAGAAACTTAATTGCAGGTTCGGGAGGAAAGTCAGTTGAAAAAGCCCTCGAATTCTATAAAGAAATGGAAGAATTTGAAAAAGAAAACTAGTTGCACTGAAACGCCAACACATAACAACGCACTTAAAAAATTGCTTAATTCAAAAAAATATGATATTTACCATAAATAAAAATACTATTTTTAACAGTAGAAAAATTACGGTTTCAAACCCATAACTTTTCATTTCAAACACGTTGCCAGCAATTAAAATCACCATTACAAAAAAATGAAATATGAATTAAGACCTTTTTGGAATAGGCATTTCAAGTTCAATTGGAAGTTTGGACTATTTTTGATTTTGATCGTTTGTATTACTCGATTTATTTTGGTACTAAATGCAAATAAAACTGGAAATTATAGTTTAATTGGTTTAGTAATGTTTATTTCTGCATTAGTTCCGTTCTTGTTTTTAAGTAAATACGGAAGAAAAAAGATAGGAATAAAAACTACTAAAAAAGTGAATTTCTTAATTTTAGCTTTTGCAATAGGCATTACATTTAGTGCAGTTTTATATCTTTTAGGACAAGTTCTTTATGGGAAATCTTACGAAAATTGGTATGAATATATTGGCAAATCATATAATATTCCTAAAAATATTTCTACCCAAAGTAAAAGGACAATGTTTATGATTATGGCAGTTACAGGAATGATTTTTAGCCCAATTGGAGAAGAATTGTTTTTTAGAGGAATTGTTCACGGAAGTTTTGCAAAATCAATTGGAAATAAAAAAGCGTCAATTATTGATAGTTCAGCTTTTGCTTTAACTCATATCTCACATTTTGGATTAGTTTTCATAAATAATAAATGGGATTTCTATTTAGTCCCAACGTTAATATGGGTATCAAGTATGTTTATTGTTAGCTTAATATTCTTCGAAATGAAAAAACGGACAGATTCAATATGGGGAGCAATATTATGTCATTCAGGATTCAATTTAGGAATGATTTACTTTATATTTTATTCGATATGAATTAGAAATAACTGCTGCCATATATAAAAATTAGCGGGCTTTGTGCTAAAACGACATTAAAGTATAAAATAAAAATTATTTATAAGCCGAAAAATAGTGCTTTAAATCCGCTACTTTTCATATACAAAATCGTTGTAAATGAACTACCCCGAGGCAGAGCCGTCGGGGTATCACAATCAGAACAATTTCAGTTGACCTGAATGTAACATTTCATAATCTGATTTTCCTTGATTCTGTAAATACTTCCTTATAACATCCTCATTGGCATATTGTCCAACAGTATTGACATAGTAGCCGCTCGTCCAAAATTTTCCACCCCAAAGCTCCTGTTTTACTTCAGGATGAAGCCTGAAAATTTCTTTCGCCGTGATCCTTTTAACTACTCCAATAATGTTTTTAGGCGCATCATTAGGGACACCCTGTATCAAAAAATGTACGTGATTCCCATCAAGACCTATTTCCAAAAAACTCATCTCATATCGTTGTTCTATCTGTAGACAAATCTCTTTGAAAGTCTTTGAAACTGATGTGGTCAAAACACTTCGCCTATACTTTATCGGACATACAAAATGATATAGAAGCAAACTTTTATTATGAATCTTGTGGATATGCTCACTCATATCAACAAATATAAATATCTTTACGCAACACCCGAGGCAGAGCCTCGGGGAATTCTATTGATTAAATTGGTATTACTTAGATGGCAGTATATCCACCATCAATAACCAATTCACTTCCAGTGGTAAATTTAGATTCGTCTGATATCAGATAAAGTATTCCATAGGCAATATCTATTGCTTCACCAATATGTCCTATCGGATGCAGGCTATCTAGTTGCTTACGGAATCCTGATTTTTCTTTACCAAACTCTTCCACTAGAGGTGTCCAAATAAAACCTGGATGCACAGAATTCACTCTAATCTTATCTTTTGCATATTGAATTGCATCGGTTTTAGACATTAGCCTAACAGCTCCTTTGGAAGCGTGATATGGTGGTAGATCTGCTGCACCGACGAGTCCATAGATAGAAGAAATATTTACAATGCTTCCTCCACCTGCTTTTTTCATATAAGGAATGGCATGTTTAGTGCAAAAGAAAACTCCTTTTACATTAATACCCATAACAAGATCCCATTCTTTTTCGGTTACTTCATGCGATGGTTTGTCAACACCTGCAATTCCAGCATTATTCACGGTTGCATCAAGTTTGCCAAATTCTTTAACGACCTCGGCATAAACTTTTTCAACTTCTTTTTCGTTACTCACATCGAGATGCCAGAATTTTGAGACACCACCTGACCGGTTTATTTCTTCAGCTAATGCCTGACCTTCTTTGTCAAGAATGTCGGCCACTGCGACTTTTGCCCCGTGTTTTGCTAACAAAAGACATGTTTCACGACCGATTCCTAATGCGCCGCCTGTTACGATAACAACTTTGTTTTCTACTCTTTTCATAATTTCTATTTTTAAATTAATTATATTACTTACTTATATCATTCTAAATGGTAAAATTTTATTTATCCTGCTTATGGTTAAACTAATTATCAAGTGTGATGTTTAGTAAGTTAATCAAACGCATTCAAATTATAATTGATTAATATCAATTGTTCATACGATTTATTAAACTTTATTTTTTCTTGTGTGGTATTTCTCTTTCCTGATGTCATCCGTTGGCTTTTATAATCTATTTAAAAAATATAATTATCAAAGTTTAATAGAGCCACCATCTGCCATTAGCATTTGTACGGTCATATATTGGCTATCTTCACTCAGTAAAAAGACTATTGTCGAAACTAAAATAGCTTGATTAGTTGTTTCTTAACATATTATCCAAGTTGTGCAATTCATCCTCAAAGCCTCTATAAATCAATATATAATTACCTTTATTCAATAGTTTTAAATAGGTAGCAGCTTGTGTTTCATCAGCGCCTATTCCTCTAAAAATACCATAGAGACTTGAAGTTAATGCTGCCAAGGGTTTATCATTTATAATATGAAGAAATGTAGGTGCTAAAGATCCTGCAATAAAAACGTTTCCTATTTCGGGATTGTAGAAACTTCCAAAATTAACGGTATTGCCCAATAGGTCTTTCCAAAAAAAATTTATGACATCTATATTGTTTGAAACTTCCATGTCTTTATCGATATAAAAGTGAACTACTTTTCCAAGAATAGAAATTTGAAAGTTAGCATCTTCTTCTTTTATGAGCTTTAAAGCATTTTCCAATAGAAACAGATGTTTGTATGCTTTAAAATAAACTTGTTTTTGTTTTGTATTATAATTCTCTGTAGTCATTATGTATAAAAATATGGATACCACCGAATAAAACACTAATGTAATGTGAATAATAAGTATTTGAAATGATGTAGGTCAATCTGTATTAAAATAAATTTTAGGAAAGTTTGAATGTTTAATTGGTATTAGGTACTTTTTTTAATTATTTAGAGGGAAACTTAGGGAATTTAAAATTTGATTACCCAAACGTTGCAATATTCTCTAAAGCTTCTTTATCTTCTACCACTATTTTTCTTGCATATCCAATAGTTATTAATCCTTCCTCCTTAAATTCAGTTAGCATACGTATAGCTGTTTCTGTAGCAGTGCCAATAAGACCTGCAAAATCTTCTCTCGCTATACTAATGCCATCATTTTCATTATTAGTCAAAATACCTTTGTTATGTAAATCTAATAGTGCTTTAGCAACGCGTTGTCTTACGGAGGAGAACGCAATATTCAGCAATTGTTCCTGGACTTCAACTAAATTATTGGAGATTAAGCTAACAAACTTATTGGCAATGTCTTTATTTTCGAGAATAAGTGTCGTAAAATCTAATTTAGGAATTTCAAAGAGTACAGCATCTTCAAGTACCG